>JABJPZ010000054.1 GCA_018663635.1 Crocinitomicaceae bacterium | reverse complement strand
TTACCAAACTTTGCAACCTCTTTCTTGGCTTCCATTATCGAAAGCTCTGGAGTTCCCAATAATCCGGTACTAATATATTCGAGTCTAAATTCTTCATCTGCGTCACCTTTAGAGGGCACCATTCTTGTCACTATTTTTGCGATTAAGTTTACCCACCAGATTAGGAACAGTACGTTAAGAATATTGAATGTAGTGTGGAATATTGAAATAGCAGTTGGTACACTTCCATCAACTGTGTATGGAGAGCCTGCACCAGAATCAACCATATATTGATTGATGAGGTACATAAATCCTTCAAATGCAATTAACATCCAGATTACTCCAACTATATTGAAAATAAAATGGGCTCTGGCAGTTCGTTTTGCATGGACATTTCCGACCATTGCGGCTAAGTTTGCCGTGATTGTCGTTCCAATATTTTCTCCGAGTACCATAGCTGCTGCGGCTTCAAATGGTATGGTACCATTCGCACATAAAACTAGCGTTAAGGTCATGGCTGCACTTGAAGATTGAACCACCACGGTTAAGATGGTTCCAACTAGAACAAAAAGGACTGTGCTAAGGAAGCCCATACTAGTCCATTCTTTTAAGAATGCCAATACTTCCGGATTGTGTTTAATGTCAGGAACTGCGCTTTTCAAAGCCGCGAGGCCAAGAAATAATATAGCAAAACCAATGATGAATTCGGCAAATGCTCTCATTTTACCTTTCGAAGAGAATAACATGGGAAATCCAATCCCAATCAAAGGAAGCGCTATAACCGACATCTTAATTTTAAACCCTAATAATGTTATTAACCAGGCAGTAATGGTTGTACCAATATTAGCCCCCATTATTACACCAATAGATTGTGTTAGGGAAAGAAGACCAGCATTAACAAAACTGACAAGCATTACTGTCGTGGCAGAAGATGATTGTATTAAGGCAGTAGTTGTGAATCCTGTAAAAACTCCGGCTACACGATTTGTTGTAATGGTGCCCAGAATTTTTCTCATGCTATTTCCCGCTAACTTCTGGATTCCTTCACTCATAATCTTCATACCATAAATGAAGAAGCACAACGCGCCTATCAGAACGAGTAAATCAAAAATTCCAAACAGGCTATCAATTGAAAACTCTTCGACTGCGGACCAAACTTCAACCTCTTGCTTGAACTTAGGATTAACAAGTTCCCCGGTTCGCACAACACCGACTTTAGCTTTATAGCTTTCGCCTTGAGTGATTCCTACAAGTTCGAACTTTGAATCGCTTACATCAAAATATTCACTCTGGGACCAAGTAATGTTTTCTTTTCCGTCAGATTCTGTTGTAATCGAGGATAAGCTGGTATAGTATACAACTCCTTGGTAGCCATTTTCTTTAAGAGACGTAACGGCATCGTAATCCATAGTCCATGAAATCTCAGTAGAACCATACTCAGGATTAACTTTTAAATCTTCAAATATCGTACTTGAATAAAGAGTGTCCGAAGCTGCATTAAAACAAGTCGCTTGTTGAATTTGGTTTTCTAAACTGTCTTGCGCTGATGTACTTATTGTTATAAGACTAAATAAGGTCAGGAAAATCAGACCGAAGCGGATATTGGTATTCCTTGAATTGAATTTTTCGTTTCTCACGTTATTCGATTTCTTTCTATTAATTATGTGGTAAAAATAATCTAGTAACATGTCCTTAATCTTGTTTCAATGTTAACTTAACGTTAAGGAATGAGTCCATCCTGTTAAATTTTCTTTAAATGTGTTTTTCGCTGATATTTTAGCATTTTAATCATTCATCTTTGTGCCGTTAATTGAGAAAGTAAGCAAAAGATGAAGAAGAGAATTTTAGTTCTAGCCATTGTATTTATATCAGGTAACATATTCGGACAAAGAGTTATTGATGCTAAATTCGGAAAGGGCATTTTCAACATTATTGCAGCTGATTCTAGCTGGAGTATGAAGTTCGGAGCGAGATTTCAGACGCTGTTTGTTGGAGCTGTCGATTTGCATGATAGTCTCGGGCCAATTGGAGCAGAATCTAATTTCCTCATAAGAAGATCCAGATTGAAGTTTGATGGATTTGCTTTCTCTCCAAAACTGAAATATAAGATGGAGTTTGGGTTATCCAACCGCGATATGTCTGGAGTAGGACCAGAAACAAAAAATACCCCCCGATACATACTTGATGCGGTGGTGAAGTGGAATTTTGCTGGAAACTGGACGATCTGGGCGGGCCAAACTAAATTGCCAGGCAATAGGGAACGGGTAGTCTCATCGGGAAACTTGCAATTTGTAGATCGATCCTTGGTTAATAGTAAGTACAATATTGATCGTGATATGGGAATTCAGCTTAGACATCATTTTACTTTAGGAGAAAATTTTATTGTGCGTGAGATTGCAGCATTATCGCAAGGAGAAGGGCGCAATATTACTGCTGGTAACTTAGGTGGGTATGATTGGACTGGTCGATTAGAGTTCCTCCCTTTTGGCAAGTTTAAAAGTAAAGGTGACTATACAGGCTCAGATACAAAAAGAGAGGAAACTCCCAAGCTGTCCGTTGGTGTTACCTACGATTATCATGATAGAGCTGTGAGAAAACATGGAAACACGAAAGATTTCATGTACAATGATGTCGGTTATTACGAAACCAATATTGCTACCGTTTTTGCAGATTTAATGTTTAAGTACAAAGGGTTTTCAGTGATGGCGGAGTATGCACAAAAAAATGCGGAAGATGCCATCGCAAAGAACACGGATGGTTCAGTGACAGGAGATAACGTATATGAAGGAACAGGGTTAAATTTTCAATTGGGTTATCTCATGAACAATAATTTTGAATTATCGGGCAGATTTACCAACATTACTCCAACAGCGGAAATAGGTGGAGAGCCCATAAACATGTACACACTAGGTTTTTCAAGATATGTTGTTGGTCATAAACTGAAAGTTCAATCAGACATAAGCTATACAATTGAGGAAGGTTCTGATGATAATTTGATGTACCGACTTCAAATTGATTTACATTTCTGATTCAAGTTCGAATTTTAGGATGAAGTGGCAATCAGTTTCTTTTTTTTGTGAGAGAAAAAGCAACGTGTGCAAGAGCCCCACCTGCTAATGGAGACAGAATATACACCGTAAAGAAACTGAAATCAGGAGAGGGAAATGCAGCGTTTTTCCATCCCGCGAAATAGGAAAACAGTCTTGGTCCAAAATCACGAGCTGGGTTAAAACCTCCTTGACTGATGGGGGCCAATAAACAGATCAAAGCAGCAACGGTCATCCCTATGAAGAGTGGGGTTAAATTTGATTCGTTCTTTGGTAAACACAACCAGAAAATCATGTAGACAAGGATAAAAGTTCCTGAGAATTCTGCCGCCATTGCTTGCCATTGACCAATGTTTCCTGTCTGTTCTGAAAAACCTGGATTCGGAAAAAATTCTCCAAACATGGATGCAGTTACAATAGAATCTTCGGTTCCTCGCACAATATCATGGATCGATTCGTAATGTTCAATTGATGGGTGGAAGATAGCATATAATAAGGCCGCACCTAATACACCACCAACCAATTGGGCTAAAGAGTAAAGTAGAAATCTTTTACTATTGATTTTCTTTGCTAAGAGCATTGCTAGGCTTACCGCTGGATTTAGGTGTGCAGGCGAAAGTGTTCTTGAGGCATAAATGGCCAAAGTAACTCCAAAACACCATACCATCGCAATTTGAAAAAGTCCATCAAAACTGTCGAACAGAACCGCTGCGGCAACAGAACCACAGCCAAAAAACACAAGGATGGCTGTTCCGATAAATTCTCCGATTAGCTCTCTTTTCATTCTTGACTTTTAGATAAATTCAAGAGCAATTGGCGACAAAATTTTTCAATTAGGTCACGTGTTGATCGGAAAACATTTAGAATTTCTTCTTCATTTCCAACTGCATGAGCAGGATCAGGAAAGCTATGGTGAATTTGGTTGACAGTTTGGGGAAATACTGGACAGCTTTCTTTAGCATGGTCACAAACGGAGAATAAGTGTGTAATACCAGTATCGAGATATTTTTCTGCTAGATCAGAAGTTTGTTTTGAAATATCAATACCTATTTCTGACATCACAATCACTGCTCTTGGGTTAAGACCATCTGTCTGGACTCCAGCAGAAAAGACCTCAATTTCAATTTTAAGTTCGGTTGCAAAGGATTTTAAAAAACCTTCGGCCATTTGGCTTCTACAACTGTTGCCAGTGCATAATACGAGTAATTTCATAGCATTAACAGCATCCACTTTTAGGAGTGCAACTATTATGTGGTAAATCAGCTAATTTAATTTTCTGTTTTTTGGCTATTGGTTTTTCGGGAGCGCAACATGCAGATGCATCCTGAGATGCATATCGGGGATCGTTAAACTCAACATCTTCATGGAAATAATATACCTCCCACATATATCCGTTAGGGTCAGTTACCCAAAACTTATCTTGATTTGCATAACAGCAATTCGTTCCCATTTCCTCAAGTACATCAATGTTGTGTAAGTTCATTTCATCCATTCTTTGCTTCAGCTCCTCGAGAGATTCGATTTGAAAACCGAGGTGGCCAAAATGATCGCTTACTTTTTCTTCATTCTGAACAAATGAGATGATCAAAGAAGGTTCATCTAAGGTGAACTTGCAATAGTCGGGCTTGATCTTATCCGGATTCTTCCCGAAAAATTTTGAATAGAAATCAGCCGTTTGGTAAATGTTCTTTACGTACAGGCTTACGTGCATTCTTGGAAAACTCATTAGCAACAGTTTAATTTTGTTTCAACTTCATTAAATATGGGTGTGATCATGGAAGAAAATTCATCCCATGCCACCGGGTTAATGCAATAACAAACCTTCGGCCCGCTAACAGTCCCTTGAATTAAACCTACTTTTTTAAGCGCTTTCAAATGCTGGGAAACAGTGCTTTGCGAGAGAGGAAGCTCGTCCACAATATCTCCGCAGATACAATCTGGTTGAGACAGTAAGTGCTGAACAATTGACACTCTGGCCGGGTGGGCCATAGCTTTGCACAAGTTGGCAATATTTACTTGCGTATTGGTATAGGAATCATTCATAATCGTAAAAATACGATAAATTTATTAATCGGCAAATTACGATTAATGAGAGTTATTTATTCAGGATTTCCTGAACATTACTTCTGATGGTGATTGAAATGCCGTCGGTGTCAAGATCATTGGCATCTCTGCCGAACGGATCTTCAATTTCTTCAGCCAGTATTTCGATACTAACCAAAACGTAGAAGACAAACATTGCAATAGGAATAGTGTAATAGCCTAGTGATGTTATAAATGCGATCGGAAGAGTGACCACATAGATGAAGATGAATTTTTTCAAGAACATCGAATACGAAAAGGGAATAGGTGTTTTCTTAATTCTTTCACAAGCTCCTATGATGTCAGAAAAGCTCAGCAAGTTTTTGTCTATGGATAAGAACTCTTCCTGAGTGATTTCTTTGCGCTTTTTCAAATCATCTAGGCGCTCATACATCTTCATTGCGACGTAACTCGGTTTATGCTCAATTTTAGAAATTTCATTCCTTTCTTCCTCTGTCAGCTTAAGCTCCTCAATTACTACACCGTCGCGTAAATGCTCCTTCATGGCAAAAGCATAATTCGGGATCATCCTTCCGAAAAATTCTAAATCAGCTTTTGGTCCAATCATAGAATTGATTTTTAGCGCTAAATTTCGTGAATCATTCACCAATGACCCCCATTTTTTTCGACCTTCCCACCATCTGTCATAGGCGGTATTTGTTCTGAAAACAAGAAGAAGCGATAAAACAAAACCAATCAATGAATAAATAACTCCCAGATTATCCAAAACCTCAGATTCCGAGAAATATTTAATCTCGAGCCAGCTTATTCCCCATGTAAGCAAACCGATAATGACTAACTCTTTCCAAAGAATAATGAAGGTGTCACTTTTGTGGAATCGATAAACTTGCCTGAACCAGCCTTTAGGGTTGTATTGTATCATAATCAATAAGGAACTAATGTAAGCAGAAAGCCAAGAACGGAGCAAGCCCCAACAAAAATGAAAGTATTAATTTTCGAAAAGAAGATCATAGTTCCAGTAGCTGCAGTTAAAATCAGAATACTTTTCCAGTCAATCAACATTTCCAAGCCGAGTTTGTAGGTAACTACTGCCATCATGGCTAAAGCTCCTACATTAATTCCATTTATTACGGATCTAGCACTTGAAGAATTTCTCAGTTTAGCAATAAAAGGTGAAATAATGAGAATAATTAAAAACGACGGCAGGAATATTCCTGCCGTAGCTAATGCTGCTCCTGAAAAACCATCTAATTCATAGCCAACATAGGTCGCAGTCGACAATACTGGTCCAGGAGTGATGTTTCCGATGGCAATCGCTTCTGTTAGCTGATCCCTTGTTATCCATCCTAGTCCCTCAACTAATTCCGTATCCATATAGGCGAAAAGCAAATATCCGCTTCCAAATAAAATACTTCCCATTTTCAAGAACACCAAAAAGATTTTCAGGCTAGTCATCGATTCTAATCTGTTGGAACTAATGGAACCTAATATAGTAAGGGGGATGATAAATGATGGAATAAACTTAAATTGTTTCAATCCGAAGTTGATTAATCCTGCTCCGAGGATAATTAAAATTTCGTGAAGACCAAAGAGGCCAGCAATAACAGCCGTACACCCAAGAATTCCAAGAAACCAGTTTTTAACTGCCTTTTTTGCAAGTTTAATAACAGCCGAAATTATTAAAGCAATAACTCCAATCTTAATTCCGTAAACCCATGGTGTCACCATTGGCAACTTACCATATTCCTTATATAGAAAGGCGATACCCAATGTGATCAATACTGCTGGAAGAATAAATGAAATTCCTGCAATGAACAACCCGGCTACTCCACCACGTTCCTTGCCCACATGCATTACCATTTCGGTAGAGTTAGGACCCGGAACCAAAGAAGTAATGCCGATTAAATCTAAGTAGTGTTGACTCGTCATCCACTTCCTCTTATCAATGAACTCTTTTTGCATGAGTGCAATGTGCGCAGCTGGTCCACCAAATGCACTAACACCTAGTGCCATAAACAGGCTAAATATTTCCCGCAGTTTATTCTTTTGACTTTCTTTTTTCATCTCGCGAAGGCGAAATTACAATCGCATTGTGAATTTCATAAAAAAAAGAGAATAAATATCGCATTTGTAAAACTCCTACCTTCTAATTAGTGCCAAATTATATTTTAACTAATTTTGACTTGCATGAACAAAGATTATACAATTTTAGTGGTCGATGATGAAGAAGATATTATTGAGCTATTAAGCTACAATCTTAAAAAAGAAGGTTTTACGGTTCATACAGCATCCGATGGAAAAATGGCTATAAAAAAAGCGAAAGAAATTATTCCCGACCTTATATTATTGGATGTGATGATGCCGGAAATGGATGGCATTGAGACTTGCGGAGAGATTAGGGCAGAAGAGACCTTGGCCTCTACTCTAATTGCTTTTTTAACAGCTAGGGGCGAAGATTATTCTCAAATAGCGGGCTTTGATGCGGGTGCAGATGATTACATTACTAAACCGATTAAACCAAAAGTATTAATTAGTCGGATTAATGCGCTTTTAAGAAGAGTAAAAGATGATAATAAACAAGCCGAAACTTCTGTTACTTTGCAGGTAGATCGAGAACGTTATGTTGTAATCAAGCAAGATGTCGAAATATCAGTACCAAGAAAAGAATTTGAGCTGTTGGCTTTACTACTTTCTAAGCCTGGAAAAGTATTTTCAAGAGAAACTATTTTGAATGTAGTTTGGGGTCAGGAAGTTGTTGTTGGTGATAGAACAATTGATGTGCATATTAGAAAGTTGAGGGAGAAAATAGGAGATGAGACAATTAAGACCGTCAAAGGTGTCGGGTACAAACTCCAATTAGAATAAATGAAATTATCTTCGCCGCGAGCCGTAGCAGCTTTTGTTGCTTTAATAATAGGTGCAGTAATAGGTGCGTCTTACCTGATTTATGCTACAATTCAAGCGGAGTTAGATTTATTGCTCTTAATCCTGCTTATCGCATTAGGTTGCATTACATCTTACATTATAATTTATTTCAGCCTGGAGTATTTCATCAATAATAAGATTAGACTTATCTATAGGACAATCAGAAAAAATAAGCTCGGAGGTAATGATACCAAAGAGTTCATAATGTCCGAGGACGCTTTGGAAAAAGTGAATGAAGAAGTAGAAGATTGGGCCAAAGAAAATTTGAGACAAATTGAAGAGCTTAGAGCCCAGGAGTCTTTTCGACGCGAGTATATCGGAAATTTAGCGCATGAGCTAAAGACTCCGGTTTTTAGCATTCAAGGGTATATCTTAACGCTACTGGAGGGTGGGTTAGAGGATCAGAACATCAATCGAAAATTTTTAGAAAGAGCGGCAAAGGGCGTTGATCGCATAACAAAGATTATTGAAGATTTGGATGTTATAACAAAACTTGAGGAGGGAAGACTTAATCTTAACATGGAGCGAATAGACGTCGTTGAATTAGCAGCTGAAGTAATTGACAGTTTCGAGATGAAAGCTAAATCTAGAAAAATAGATGTTCGCTTTAATACAAATTATGAAAAATCCATATGGGTTGAAATGGACCGCTCCCGCATAGGGCAGGTGTTCACGAACTTAATTAATAATTCACTCAATTATGGAGATGAAAACGGAGTGACTGAGGTTAGATTTCACGACATGGATAAGCAGATTTTGATAGAGGTCAGTGATAATGGAATTGGGATAGCAGAGAATCATCTTCCAAGATTATTTGAGCGTTTTTACAGAGTGGATAAAAGTCGTGCAAGAAATGAGGGAGGAACGGGTCTGGGATTAGCTATCGTTAAGCACATTGTAGAATCTCATGGACAATTGATTAACGTACGCAGTACTGCAGGAGAAGGTTCAACTTTCTCCTTTACCTTGAATAAGGTTTAGAGTCTTTCTTTTCTGGTACGGGATAGATGTTTTCTTGTTCTGTAACCAGTCTTAATGCTTTTTAACCAATCATAAATAATATGATTTTTACTAGGTTGTATCCTTTAAATTTATGCTCTCAAGAAAAATTTATGGAAACTATTCAATTCAAATCGATATTCTTAGTATCACTTTTATCCATTTCAATGTCTTTTGTTTGTGGTCAGGAAGTACATGAATATGTTAATTCAGCCGGAATAATTAACGACCACAAACTTGTTATGGATATTATGGAACAAAGATATCCTGGATATAACGAGCGTGTATTAGGAACATTTGACAGGAATAACTATGTAAATATGAGTAAGGGAGCGAAAAGCACTTTGCATCAAGTGAATGTCGTTTTTCATGTAGTTTATCAAGATCCAGAAGAGAACATACCTGACAGTGTAATTTATTCTCAGGTCGATGTATTGAATGAAGATTACCAAAGACTAAATGCGGATTCTGTTAATTTGCGGTCCATATTTACACCAATAGCTGGAAAACCCAACATTCATTTCAATGTTGCTCAAATCATTCGAGTACCAACAACCTCAACTTTCTCTGTTTCGTTAACGGGCTTGCCTGATAATGTTAAGGAAACGGCAAGTGGTGGTTCTGACGCCTGGGATACGGAGCATTATGTCAACATTTGGGTATGTAAATTAGAAAGTTTCTTTGGAATTTTATTTGGCTATGCTTATCCGCCGGATGGTCTATCTAATTGGCCCGCTGGTTCTGCTGCGCCATCTCCGGAACTCGAAGGAGTTGTTCTTGACTATAGATCCGTTGGAAGAAATAATCCGGTTCCTTTTGATGATGGTTCTGGTGGGACGTTTTATATTAATGGAAGAACAGCAACTCACGAAGTAGGGCATTATTTCGGTATGCGACACATCTGGGGGGATGGAGGAGGAATTTTTGGTGGAGATAGCTGTGGAGAAGATGATGGAATAGCAGACACGCCTAATCAAGGAGCACAAAGCAATAATAATTGTGATCCTTCTTTGAATACCTGCATCGACTCTGTGGGTACTGACATGCCGGATTTAATTGAAAATCACATGGATTATTCGGAAGAAGCATGTAAGAACATGTGGACTCAGATGCAGTCAGCATTTATGAGGAATGTTTTAGAAAATGAACGTCAGGGATTGCTGAATGCAGCGGCTATTGAAGAAAAATTTCCGATTGATTTCAGTTTATTTCCTAATCCTGCTTCTGAAATTTGTTCAATTGTTATTCCTACTCTTGATGAAGTGGGTGAACTTGTTGTAGTAGACCTTTTGGGTAAGCTACTATTTACAAAAACAATTGCTCCAGGGCTAGCGAATGTTGCCACTATACCTACCAATAAGATGAATGCAGGCATTTATATTGTTACGCTCCGTACTAGTTCGAACGCAATGTCTAAAAAACTAACCGTTTATTAGTTCCTTTATTTTTGAGCTATCTCTTGATTAAAATTTCTGTAATCATTGCTGAAAAAGAGGGCTCTTTCCAATCTAATTTTATAGGATTTCCTTTTGTTTTAAAAAGAAGTTCTGACCCCAGTTTATGTTGGTCAATATAGGGTACTTGATGCTCAAATAAATGATGTTTGGCAAGGTAGTATTGTTCGGTTTGACCTGGAGTTGGAACAAAGATGCAGTTAACACCTAATTTTGCAAGATCCATGATACTGGAATATCCTGATCGGCAAATAACAGTTTTACTTGCGCACAAGTTTTTGGCCAGGTCTTGATCGTTCATGTGGCTGACAATTTCAACATTATCAATTTTCATATGTTTATGCTCTTCTGGTGTACCTTGCAGCAGCAATAATGTAGCTGATTGTCCCTTAAAAGTTTCTAGAATGAGATTTTCAAATTTTGTTCTTTGTGGTTCCGGTCCTGAAAGTAAGGCACAGTAATCGTATTTATATGCCGTTCTTACTTTGCTTAATCGCGAAATTGGGCCGGTATAACGGCAAATAGATGGTTTTCTTCCGTGGGATAAAGCGCCTGATAAATTCATGCTTTCAGCAAAGTCAGGAATCCAGCATTCAGTGTACCGATTGATGTATTTGGCGTGTAATTTATATAGTAGATTGGCTAATAACCCAGGTGCTTGAACGTTTATTTGGTGTGTTATATAAACGGAAGGAATAGAATCGCTGCTCAGTCCAAAACGGTTGTCTGAAATAACAAGGTCGATACCATGATTTTCAATAATTTTAGCAAGCTCTTTTTTTTCTGATCGTATTCGTTGAATAACTTTGGGGAGTTGCGCCATCATTTTAATGGCCATACTGCCTCCTGAAGGATAGTTGATGTTATATCCTTCAAAATCAATGAATGGTAGTGTTGGAAATTCTTGTTGTAAAAATGGTTTTACGCGCCCAGAGCCTGCCAGAAGCACATCAAAATCGGAATTTAGATCATGGATAATAGAAACGCATCTCGCTCCGTGACCTAAGCCCCAATCCAATGGGCAAATTAATATTTTCTTTTTTACCATTAAGAATATTAAAGGTATAAAGGATGAGCGTTACAGCAAACTAATTGTACTTCGATCTTAAAACGAATGGCATAACTTTTTAAGCTAAATTTGAGCCGCAATTATAATTTCGATGGCTTCAAAAAATAAATTAGAACGTTTTGCAGAAATGGAATCGTTCAAAAACATTTTTCAGCCAGCAATAGATTCAGTGAAAGAAGCTGATTTTGAGCTAAAAGGAAAATGGGCAGAGCATTTTGGCAATAATCATCCTATTGTTCTTGAGCTAGGTTGTGGAAAGGGTGAGTACACCATAGGTTTGGCAAAGCGTTATCCTGAAAAGAACTTTATTGGTATGGACATAAAAGGTGCTCGAATATGGAAAGGTGCGAAGCAAGGCGAACAGGAAGGGATTACGAATGCTTGTTTCATTAGAACTAAAATTGACTTTATAACTCAATTTTTTCACAAAAATGAAGTAAGTGAGATTTGGTGTACGTTTTCAGATCCTCAGCCTAAAAAGCCTAATAAACGATTAACTTCAAAGGTGTTTGTTGAAAGATACAAGCAGTTTTTAAAGAAAGACGGAATCATTCATCTAAAAACGGATAGTGACCTATTAATGGCTTCAACAGAAGAAGAAATCAGCAGTAACAAATATCAGGAACTGTTTAAGACATGGGATTTGTATGGTGAAGGTGTTTATGCCCTTAATGATGAGATTAGAGATATTCTAGAGATTCGAACATTTTATGAGGACATTTGGCTTAAAGAAGGGAAAACCATAAAGTATATTAAATTTCAAGTGGCTACAGTTTCCTAATGAAAGTCAACAACTTACTTTGCACATGCACTATTCAATAAAAACCACCGATTTTTTTCAGCAAGTTTACAAGGTTTGCGAATTGATACCAGAAGGTAGAATCACTTCTTACGGTGCCATTGCCAGCTATCTTGGAGCAGCACGATCATCGAGAATGGTGGGATGGGCAATGAATGCCTCACATAATTATCCCAATGTGCCAGCACATCGTGTAGTTAACCGTATTGGGCTATTGACTGGGAAATTTCATTTTGAAGGGCCTAAATCTATGCAGCATTTACTAGAAAATGAAGGTGTTGAAGTGCTAAATGACCAAGTGGTAGAGTTTGAAATTCTTTTTTGGGACCCAGCTGTTGAGTTGGCACTTTAAGTCATGGATTACGGTGTAATTTCGTATTTTTGTATTAAGAAAATTAGATGGCAAACAGAGAAGAAATAATAGAAGCACTCAAAAAGGTTACAGAGCCTGAGTTAAAAAAAGACATCGTATCCTTAAAACTGATAAAAGATCTTCAGATTGGCGATAATGAAATTGCATTAACGGTCTTAGTTAATAATCCTGCACTTCACTACAAAAAACGAATGCAGGAAGCGGTTGAATTTTCTATAGCTAGAGCGTTGGGCAAAGAATGGAAAGTAAAATGTGGCATTGAGCCATTGCCACGTGAAAAGCCTGCTAAGAAGCGTGTTCTTCCAGATGTAAAAAACATTGTCGCTATTGCTTCGGGCAAAGGTGGTGTAGGGAAATCAACGATCACGGCAAATTTGGCTGTTGGATTGGCCAAGAAAGGTTTTAAGGTTGGATTAATTGATGCGGATATTTATGGGCCTTCAGCCCACATCATGCTGGATTGCGTTAATGAACGGCCAACGACAGTTGAAGTGGATGGTAAAACATTGATTAAACCCGTGGAGAATTATGGTGTAAAATTGTTGTCAATTGGCTTCTTTTCTGAAATGAATCAGGCGATTGTTTGGCGCGGTCCAATGGCTAGTAAGGCGTTGAGACAACTGGTGCTCGATGCAGACTGGGGGGAACTTGATTATTTATTTATTGATATGCCTCCGGGAACGGGTGACATACATCTTACTCTGGTGCAGCTACTTCCACTGACTGGTGCTATAATAGTAACAACGCCACAAGAAATATCATTAGCTGATGCAAAAAAGGGTGCAGCTATGTTTCAGCTGGATTCCGTTAAAGTGCCTGTTTTAGGTCTTATTGAAAACATGTCTTGGTTTACACCTGCTGAGCTGCCTGAAAATAAATATTATATATTTGGAAAGGATGGAGGAAAAGGCCTTGCAGAACAATTAGGTATTGCTTTCCTAGGCCAGATTCCTTTAGTGCAAAGCTTAAGAGAGTCAGCGGATGTTGGTCGGCCAGCTGTTTTGCAAAACAATACGATTGTTGCAGCTTGCTTTGAAGAGCTCTGCTACAATACGGAAGAAGCAGTTGGCTTGCGAAATAAAACGTTGCCAAAAACAGAAGTTGTTCAAGTAAAATAATTTAGATGACAACAGAAAGAGATGAACTTATTAGAAATGTTGAAGCGGCCATTGTAAAACTTAGACCGTACCTAGAAGCGGATGGTGGAGATATGGAATTAGTGGAAATCACAGAAGAAAATGTGGTGCGTGTCAGATTATTGGGTGCTTGTAAAACCTGTTCTATGAGTATCATGACCATGAAGGCAGGTCTTGAGGAATCAATCAAAAAGATTGCTCCTGAGATTACTCGAGTAGAGGCTGTAAACGAAAAAGTGGCAGAAGTAAATCCATAGTTATTTTGCGGTTTACATAAGGTCTTCTTCTGTCTGTATAACAGATATCTGGGGTATAATCTTGCTTTAGTATTTTACAAATGATTTTGATGAATGCCAGCTATTGCCATTGATTTCAACGAAATAAGACCCTGCTTTTAAATTAGAAATATCTATCAAAGCCTTACTGTTGTTCAATTGATGCGAGCTGACCAGTTCGCCTACAATATTAAAGACATTTAATTGAACAACCGTATTCTCGGGATTCTTAAATTCTACCCAGATGTTGTTCTGAGCTGGGTTTGGAAATACTTTAATGTCAGATTTAGCGATGATATTTTCTTTTAAACCAATAGTCTCATTACTGAAACAATCAAAATTATAATTGCTGCATACAAATGATGCTAAGAAATTTCGTATGTAAAGAACTGTAGTATCATAGTACGCAGCGCCGCCATTATGAACGGGGTGCATCGTGCCTTCAACGGAATAAAAACAATTTTCTACGCCTACATTATTGAGTCTTCTATGAATATCACTGCTGCCAGAAACGACAATAATGTCGTAAATAAGTACAGAAATAATATCTGTACCATAAGGTACCGTTTCATCCAACGTAGCGTGCATGCTCAATAATGGTAAATCACCAGATTCAATCCATGAGGTGTCGCGTAAAGCGCCCGCTAAACTAAAAACTGCTTTTACTTCTGATGGATAACCGGGATTCCCAGAATTACCTTCTAGACCCCCATCTAAGCCAGCGGCTGTCGTATCTACCCAATCAGGCATTTCAGAAATTTTGTCGAGATATGCAACGTGAACTGCTGCGAATCCACCTGCGGATGATCCGCCAATGTAAATATTATTGGTATCAATCCGATACGTGTTGCCATTTTCCCTGGCGTCTTTCCAGAAAAAACGAATCGCTGCTTTCATGTCATGATAAGCACGGATAACTGCTTCAGTGGCTGCTACAGAATCAGGACCCGGGAATGGAATTCCTGTCATTCCTAGACGGTATGAAATGGAGGTACAAGCATAACCCATTTTAGCAAAATCTTCAGATAGTGCAACAACATCTCCGTCAGTCCGAGTGCCTCCTACAAAGCTTCCGCCATGCTCAAGAACAATAAGTGGTCGCAATGGTTCTGTATCACCAGATGGCTCATAAAAATCAAGATAAAGATCTTCTGAACCTCCCGTATAATTTACATTGTTACCATAAAGAATGCTACTTGCTATATCAACTGAATCGAAAATTTGTTTGATGTATCTGTCACCGCATTGGGCATTTAAACTGAGAGAAACTAAAAGGCATAAAACGGTATAAAATATTCTCATGTGATTTTGTGTTTGTGAGTTCTGTTTGAATTTAATAGCAATTTCCTAATTGTACAAATTGATAGATATTTAGTTTATCCAATTAAGCACGCAGCCAAGGGATTTGTTAAAACTTATTAAGTATTGTCGATGTAAGGTTAAAATGGATTACAAATTATTGATCCAAATTCAAATTGGCTCCTAAAAATACTTTTTTTTCTTTAAAAAGACTGCTGAATGTTATTTTCATTTTTTCAGCTACTTTTGCCAACAGAATTTTCATTATGATAGAAACGGACATTCTTATTATCGGAGCAGGACCTTGCGGATTATTTACAGTTTTTGAGGCAGGACTTTTAAAATTACGCTGTCACCTGATTGATTCTTTGCCAGAGCCAGGAGGTCAGTGTGCTGAAATCTATCCTAAAAAGCCTATTTTTGATATTCCTGCTTTTCCAGAAATTCTTGCTGGGGAATTAGTTGAAAATTTGATGAGACAAATTGAACCATTCAAACCAGGCTTCACACTTGGCGAGAGCGCTGTTACTATCGAAAAAGATCAAGAAAACAAGTTTGTCATTACAACTAACAAAGGCACAAAACATCGTGCTCCAATAGTCGCTATTGCTGGGGGGTTGGGTGTATTTTCACCTCGGAAACCGCCGATTCAAGAATTAAGTAGATTCGAAGATAAAGGAGTTGAGTACATTATAAAAGATCCGGAAATGTATCGGGGTAGAGATGTTGTGATATCTGGAGGTGGCGACAGTGCATTAGATTGGGCTATCTTTTTATCCGAAGGTGTGGCAAATACGGTTACGCTCGTGCACAGAAGAAAAGGGTTTAAGGGACATCCAGATTCTGCTCAGAAAGTACTTGATTTAGCAGAAAAGGGCAAGATTAGGTTTGTTGCGGATGCCGAGGTGATTGGTGTAAATGGGAGTGAATTTTTAGAATCATTAACGGTTAAACATAAGGAAGACGGGTTGATGGAAATAGCGACTGATCATTGGGTACCGCTTTTTGGATTAACGCCAAAGTTAGGACCTATTGCAGATTGGGGCTTAGAAATTGAAAAGAACGCAATAAAAGTGAACACATTGGATTACAGTACAAACATCTCTGGAATATATGCAATAGGAGATGTCAATACTTATCCCGGCAAATTAAAATTGATTCTTTGCGGATTTCACGAAGGAACATTGATGGTTCAATCGGCCTTTAAGCGACTTTATCCTGACAAGAATTTGGTGCTGAAGTATACAACAGTTAATGGGATAACAGGATTTGATGAATAAATAATTATTTCGTTTAATGAGTATGATTCAAATTATTATTGTAGACAGAGAAGGTCTTGAGCATAAGTTGGATGCACCTACGGATATGGATATGAATGTCATGGAAGTGTGCAAAGCTAGTAAGCTCCCTGTGGAAGGAACTTGCGGAGGAATGGCTATGTGTGCATCTTGTCATTGCTATGTAGAATCTGATCACGCTTTACCTGAGATGAGTGAAGACGAGGAGTCTATGTTAGATGAAGCTTTCTTTGTTGAGGAAAATAGTCGTTTGAGCTGCCAGTTGTATTTGAAGCCAGAATTAAGGGGTCTGCGGGTACGTCTTGCACCAGAAAGTGCCTAATTATTTTAAACTTGAAGGTATTTTACAAACTGGAATTTCAAGCATTTTATGCTGATTGGCTTGATTAAGATGTCGGTAAATAGCGAGCACCTCTTTTTCGCGATCGGATAATGATACATTATTTCCATTAAATTCCATTGCCCATTCCAATTCGTCATAGGATGCACCGAGTTGGTCTTCATCTGAACGATCATCTCCCCAAAGGCCATCTGTTGGTTTGGCTAATAAAATGTCTGAATTTATTCCCAATGCTTTTGAGCACAAGCGCACTTCTGATTTCATTAAGTCTGCAATTGGACTTAAGTCAACACCGCCATCTCCGTATTTAGTATAGAATCCAACGCCAAAATCTTCTACTTTGTTGCCTGTTCCTGCAACAAGATAATGCATGTTTCCTGCGAATGCATACAGCGTGGTCATTCTGATTCTTGCCCTCGAGTTGGCCATACTTAGCTGGTCTCTGGTAGATTTTGGAAGACTGTTTTTAAAAGTATCAAATGTTGTTGTTAAATCTACCTCGAAATCAGCAACATTCTCAAATTTATTTTTTAGCCATTCAATATGAGCCAATGCTCTTTTTTCTTCCGAAATTGCTTGATGAATGGGCATGCTAACAACAGCAGTTGGAAGTCCCGTTTTAGCACATAGTGTTGAGGTTAGGGCCGAATCAATGCCGCCAGAAATTCCGACTACAAAGCCATTGGTTTTGTTTTGTACAGCGTACTCAGTAAGCCACCGCACGATATGATCAATGATCTGAATTGTTTTCATAAAAAATCCCTCAACAAGGTGTCGAGGGATAAAAATACCAATATTGTAATAGTAATCCTATTAGAAAAGTACGCCAACCTTTAAGGAGATGGCAAATGGTTTGAATTGTTGTGGCGTGTACATGGTTATGTCGTCTAACGTTGAAGCACTTATATCCACTAAATGTTGGGAGGTATTTTTGACTGCATTCAAGAATCCGTAATGGAAGTTTGCAGAAAAGACGAGTGACGTACTACCCGATATGTTGTATTCTGCACCGGCGCCTATGTTGAGGCCCGCTAAGAGAGGCTGCATTTCACTATCAATATTTAAGTCTGTTAAGTCAGGCGTGTTTCCAGTAGTTAGGGGTGTCCCTTCGTCATCTGCTCGTCCTTTTGTTTTAATGGAAACATCAAATCCAAATTGTCCAAAATATTTCATCATTCCAATTTCCTTGGTTTTCATTTTAAGCGTTAGTGGAATTGATACGTAGTTCGCATTGTAATTTCTTTTATCA
>JABJPZ010000053.1 GCA_018663635.1 Crocinitomicaceae bacterium | reverse complement strand
GCGAAATGTCATTGGTTGTTTCGACTGAAGAATTGCTTTCTAATCGAGCCAATGAATCTTGAACGAAGGCTTCTCGTTCCATTTCAACACGTGCTTTGAATTCTTCTTCAGTTTCTCGATTCAACCATGAATACCCCACTAGAATGAGTACGATTATCACCAGGCCTATTACAGTATTTTTATCCATTTCAATGTAAGAATAATAGGGCGCAAATATAGCTATTTAAACTACCTGCGAAAGCCATAATTAATGTTAAACTTCATAATAATGCTGAATTACAAGAAGTCTAGCTAAAATTCTTGTAGAATTACGATTTTACGGGTTCACTAATGCGAACGGTAGCTTTTACAAAAGCATTAAAGATAGGATGAGGGTTGGCTACGGTGCTTTTGTATTCGGGATGAAATTGAACACCTACGAACCAAGGATGGTCTTTCAATTCAATAATCTCCACCAGGCCACCTTCAGGATTGATACCTGAAGCGATCATTCCGGCATTTTCAAATTCAGCGATGTATTCGTTGTTAAATTCAAATCGGTGTCTGTGTCTTTCAGAAATTTCGGTTCTTCCATATGCTTCTTTAATGATAGAACCGTTTGATAATTTACAAGGATAGGCACCTAGTCTCATGGTTCCTCCTTTATTCACAATATTTTTCTGATTATCCATGATGTGAATGACAGGATGCTTTGTAGTTTGATCAATTTCAGTAGTGTGCGCGTCTTTGTGATTGAGAACATTTCGAGCAAACTCAATAACTGCACATTGCATCCCAAGGCAGATGCCTAAAAATGGAATCTGGTATTCTCTAGCATGTTTTACGGCACATATTTTACCTTCAATTCCTCTCGAACCAAAACCTGGGGCAACAAGGATACCTGAAAGGCCATCAAGCATTATCCCGACATTTTCATCATTTAATTTTTCAGAATGAATCCATCTAACGTCTATTTTCACTTGATTAGAAGAACCAGCATGTATAAAGGACTCTGCAATTGATTTGTAAGAATCTTTTAGCTCTACATATTTTCCTATTAAACCTATCCGAACGGTTTTTTCTGGATTCCCCCATTTATGTAAGAAGGTAGCCCAATTGTCCAGGTCTGGAGGAACAGTAGAAGGCATTTTTAATTTTCTCAACACTACATCATCTAGTTTTTCCTCTTTCATTAACATGGGAACTTCGTAGATTGATTTAGCATCAATGGATTCAATTACTGCATCTGGATCAACATTACAGAATCGGGCAATTTTATTACGCAATTCTCTGGATAGGTGGTGCTCTGTTCGGCATACCAAGATATCGGGTTGTACACCATACTCTAATAATGTTTTGACTGAATGCTGAGTGGGTTTAGTCTTTAATTCTCCAGACGCTGCTAAATAAGGCACTAACGTTAGGTGAATAAACATTGCATTACCGCCCAATTCCCATTTGAGCTGACGAACTGCTTCTATGTACGGAAGAGATTCGATGTCACCTACGGTACCTCCAATTTCAGTTATTACAAATTCGTGCGTGCCTTTCTTGCCAAGAATTTGAATGCGCTCTTTGATTTCATCGGTAATGTGAGGAATGATTTGAACCGTTTTGCCAAGATATTCTCCTCGCCTTTCCTTTTCAATAACAGATTGATATATTTTACCCGTTGTAACGTTATTGGCCTGGGAAGTTGGGACATTCAAGAATCGTTCGTAATGTCCTAAGTCAAGGTCTGTTTCCGCTCCGTCGTCTGTTACAAAACATTCTCCATGTTCGTATGGGTTTAATGTTCCTGGATCAACATTAATATATGGGTCTAGTTTTTGAATAGTCACACTAAAACCTCTTGACTGCAATAATTTTGCAAGAGAAGCAGAAATTATTCCTTTTCCTAAGGATGACGTTACACCGCCGGTAACAAAAACGTACTTGGTAGAATTTGACATGCCCGTAATTTACGCATTGAAATACGGGATGTAAAGGTAGTTTTAAAAATAGAATTAACCCTAAAAATTAAATTTAATCACAATTTAAAATGTAATTGCCATTCCAATACTTGGCATGAAAGGGAGCTGATAAATGATTTCATTCTTTTCAGGAACTACATAAAAGAGATTCTTTCTGCTGTATACATTGGTGACACCAGCATTAATTTCCATTTTAGAATATTCTTTGAATTGAATTCGTTTCTTAATGGTAAGATCTAACCGATGATAAGTAGGTAGTCTTGATGTATTCAATTCGCCGTAAATAGTAGCAAGCTCATTCGAATTAGTTGTAGTAATATCTGTATTGGCCCCGTCTTCAAAGGGAATGGAATGATAATATCCTGCTCGAGGAGTAAAGGGCAATCCAGACCCAAAGTTCCATCGTGCATTAATTTCCCAGCTTTCATCTTCTCCGAACTTGAAAGCACCTAGCAGATTGACATTGTGTCTTCTATCAAATATGGGTGCATAATTTACTAGACCGTCCCATCGTTCTACTTTGCCCAGTGAATAGACGGCCCATAAGTACAATTTGTTTTTTCTGTACTTAATAACAAAGTCTACGCCTTTTGCTTCGCCCGTTTCAATAATGAAATCATTTTTCAGTATGTCAGGACGGGTTGCATTGTTTTCATTATCCTCAAAAATTTTATTTCGATTGAGATTGGTTAATTGCGTAAACCACTTGTAATAAGCTTCAACATTTACGGTTACTGAATTTGAAATGTCTAGTTCAAAACCGGCAATTGCATGATTTGCTTTTTGAAGTTTGTGTGTAAGCTCTTTTACGGTGCCATCTTGGTTAACCAAATCATCTTGTAAATCTTCTGGCCCGGAAACAAAACCATAAAATAAGTTAACAACATCGCGGTCTGATGTCGCCGAAATGAGGTTTTGAGAATAAATTCCAGCAGACCCCTTCAGCCTTAATCGATCACTTAAGTTGTATTTCACACCTAATCTGGGTTCTGGCGAAAAATTATTCAGAGACGCATAATACTGAGCTCTGAAGGATGGGTTAATCACCCACAAACCTTTATTAATGGTAAAGTCAATATAGGCCGATGGTTGTGTTGTATTTTCACGCTGTGTAATCGATCTGCCAACAGAATTATAAAATTGGAAATCCGTAGTGAATCCTGCAATTTCAACACCATATTTTAGCTCATTTTCTCCGAAAAAATATTTAAAGTCGAAACCGAAATCCCACCCGTTAACACGGCTTGTTCTTGGCTCCAGTTCTCCTTCGGCCATAGATATTTTATAATCAGAAAAGGACAATTTACCTCCAACTAAAACAGGTGAACCAGGAGGAACTAACAGCCAATTCGCGCCTATTCCGTAACTGTCCCATTTTAAGTCTGAAATACTTTTATATTTTACTCTATCAGTAAAATTAAATCCGAAAAGATTAATTTTACTACCCGACCGGCTGTTCACTGAAATTTTCCCGTATATATCTGTAAAGTTAAATGGTAAACCTGCCGTATCATTCACATACTTGTACAATGATTTAGATGATTGTTCTAAATAAGAGTGTTTACCTGTTAAGATGTATGAAATGCTACCGTCACCATCCTCATTTGCCTTTTTTATGGGGCCTTCAAGTAATAGCTTCGCCATGAAGGGTGATAAAGAAGCACGTCCATGCTGGCCCTCGGTATTTCCGCCTCTGGTAGAAATGTCCATGATAGAAGAAATTCGACCACCATGTTCAGCACTAAACCCTCCTGTATAAATTTTTGCCGATTCAATAATTTCAGTTTCAAATACGGAGAAAAATCCAATAGAATGAAAAGGGTTGTAGATGGTCATGCCGTCTAGTAAAACTTTATTTTGAACAGGAGAACCTCCTCGAACATAAAACTGTCCACCTTGGTCTCCTGTAGAAATGACACCAGGAGTTACCCCAAAATAGGAAGCAATGTCTGCATCTCCTCCAGTGGTGGGTATTTGAAGAATGTCTTCTTTATCAATTTTAAATACAGATATGCCAACTCTTGTGGTATCTTCTCTTTTTGTTCTTACAACATCGACTCCCTCAATAACATTGGCATCTTCTATGTAGAATTTCTCATTGTAATTTTTGCCATTTTTAAAGGTTATTTCAATCGTTTGTTCCTTATGATAAAATTCTTCAACAACCACATTATAAGTTCCAGGAGGAATGTTTTGAATAATAAAATATCCATTGTCTTTGGTGCTGAAGGCTTTAAGCGGGCTAGTACCCATAATTTTAACATCAGCATATTCCACTGGTTTTTTTGTTTTCTTGTTGTAAACAAATCCCTTGAGACTAGCGCCTTGAGCGCAGGCAATTTGAGCTAAGAATAATAGAAGAACCGTTGTTATTATGTATCTCATCGTGCTTTTAATAAGTGGGCAAAAATAGCAATATCTCGCAAAGATAAGTTAAGAAAGGATGCTGATTCTTGCCAATGTACCAGCGGTGAAATTACTATTTAGTAGGTAAGAAGCTCCCAAGGATTAACGAACAGACGCTTTTGATTAGTGGAACGGGGTATTAAATTTAGGTAAAGGTTAATGAAGTATTTGGAAAACCAATTGCTTCAATAATTCTCCTGGCGGATTCGTCTCTTTTCCAATTCCCTTAGCTTGTTGGTCAGCATTGCGTAACAAGGAAATGATGTAGGCTAATCGTTTTGGACTATAAAAATTCAAAGCTTGTTTGTACTGTTTAATAAAAAAAGGATGCGTTTTAATTTCTTTTGCCAGTGCAGAATCGTTGTTTTTATTTTTTGAAAAATGGATTTTCATTAATTTTTGAAATAATCCGAATAAGATTGCAATTACAAATACATCCGGATTGTCTTTTGGATTTTTTGCGAAGTAATTAATAATTTTATTTGCTTTTAAAACGTCTCGTTTTAGCAATGCATCCTGCAATTCAAATGGATTGTAATCTTTACTTAACCCAATGTGCTTTTGAATAATTGTAGGAGAAATACTTTCACCCGGCTTAACTACGAGCGCTAGTTTCTCTACTTCGCCCGCAATTTTTTGAAGATTATTCCCTAAATAATCGGAAATCAGAACCGCGGTCTTTTGATCTATTTTAAAGCCTTTTAATTGAATATGATTGGCAACCCAGTTGGGCACATCGTAATCTTTTAAAGCCGGTGAATTAAATAAGCAAGTTTTGGCAAAAAGCTTTGCAATTTCAGTACGACCATCGAGTTTCCCGTATTTGTAACAAAAGACTAAGATGGTACTGTCTAACGGCTTTTCTAGATAATCTTTAAAATCATCTAAATGTTTTTTAAGGTGTTGTGCCTCTCTTACAATAATGACTTGTCTTTCGGCCATCATCGGATAGCGTTTTGCCGCTTCCAAAATGGCATCGGTCGTGGCATCTTTGCCGTAAAAAATAGTTTGATTAAAGTCTTTTTCGTGCTCTTCTAACACATTTTGTTCTAGTTCTTTTGCGATTTCATCAATGAAATAAGCTTCTTCCCCCTGAAGGAAGTAGATGGGCTTGAATTCCCTCGCCTTTAGCTCTTTTAACAGTGTTTTGTAATCCATCATTCAAACTTATGGTGCCGAACAGTAATTCCGTTATTGATTAATTCATTTAATGCTTCAATGCCAATAGTAATGTGTTTTTCAACAAATTGAGTGGTTACAAGTTTGTCACTTTTTTCTGTTTTAACACCTTCTGGAATCATGGGCTGATCGGACACTAATAGTAAGGCACCAGTGGGTATGTGATTGGCAAAACCAACAGTAAAAATGGTAGCTGTTTCCATATCAATAGCCATCGCACGAATTTTCTTCAAATAGGATTTGAATTCAATGTCGTGCTCCCAAACTCGTCTGTTTGTGGTATAAACAGTTCCAGTCCAATAGTCCATTTCATGCTCTCGAACAACATGTGAAACAGCTCTTTGAAGGTTGAAAGAAGGCAGTGCTGGCACTTCTTGTGGGAAATAATCGTTGCTCGCTCCTTCGCCCCTAATAGCCGCAATCGGTAATATAACGTCACCAATTTTGTTTTTTTTCTTTAACCCTCCGCACTTGCCTAAAAACAGCACCGCTTTTGGTTTTACTGCGGCCAAAAGATCCATAATGGTTGCTGCGTTGGCGCTACCCATGCCAAAATTGATAATGGTAATACCTCTAGAAGTCGCATTTGGCATGGCTTTATTACGCCCTTCAATGGGGACTCCTTGTTGATCAGCAAAAATTTTAACATAATTATTAAAGTTGGTGAGTAGTATGTACTGACCGAACTTATTAAGCGCTAATCCTGTGTAACGGGGTAGCCAATTGTCAACGATTTCTTTTTTATTTATCATAAATGTTACCTTAGCTCAGCTATGGAAAAATTAAAATTTCCAGAATACAAATTTAATGTTAAACGTAACACTAAAGGAACGCAAATTTTTGATATTGTTAGAAAGAAATTTGTTCAATTAACTCCTGAGGAATGGGTGCGACAGCATGCCATTTGTTTTTTACATTTCGAAAGAGACTTTCCCCTGACCTTAATGAAAGTTGAAAAGGAGGTTGAAGTAAATTTACTCCGTAAAAGATTTGATTTATTATGTTACAATAATTTAGGAAAGCCAGTATTATTGTGTGAGTTTAAGCGATCAACGGTTGCCATTAATGAGGCAACATTCAATCAGGTTGCTCGATACAATTTGAGTATCCAAGCGCCCTTAGTTTATGTTACAAATGGGATAAAACATTTTATTGCAGAAGTAAATTTTTCCACAAAAAGCCATTCGTTTTTATCGGAAATTCCAAAATACGGTAAGTAGTTTTTAGTGAATAGGTACTTATTGGTTTGTTGCTTATACCTGTTTAAATATGGCAAAGAGAATTCCATGGTATAAAAATTCAAGTAGGAATTTAGCTGTATAGCTAGTTGAAAATGGTTACATTTGTCGCCTAAATTTTAGTATCAAAATGGATTTATCAGGAATAATTTCAATCTCAGGAAAGCCAGGCTTATTCAAAGTATTGGCGAATAACAAATCTAGCTTGGTAGTCGAGTCTTTGGTTGATGGTAAAAAAACCACAGCTTTAGCTACACACAAGGTTAGTGCATTAGAAGATATCTCAATCTACACGGAAGAAGATGATGTACCTTTGAGAGAAGTTTATAAGTCTATTTATGACAAAGAAAATGGTGGGGTAGGTCCGAATCATAAAGGTGAAATGGCTGAACTCAAGAATTATTTATCGAGTGTTTTGCCAGACTATGATGAGGAAAGGGTTTATAATTCGGATATAAAAAAATTATTTCAGTGGTACAATATTTTGCAGGCGGCAGGAGCCTTGAAAATTTCATCTGAAGAGGTGGAAGTTGACCACAACGAAGCTGAACAGAAGGAAGCAGAATAATGATACTTAATTATGAGTTCAATTAGCATAAGCATACCCACTCGAGCCGCAAGAAAATTACTTCCTGAGCAATTGGAGATTACAAATTGGGAGACGCTGCACCCTTATTTCGAGGAGTTGAAAGAGCGAAAAATCAATACGCTAGAAGATTTAGAGAGCTGGCTGCTTGACCGCAGTGAATTGGAAGCTGTGCTAGAAGAAGATGCTGGTTGGCGATATATTAAAATGACCATTGATACTTCTAATAAGGAACTGGCTGATGCTTATGCATTTTTTATTTCAGAAATAAATCCAAAAACAGCTCCGTACGAAGATGCTTACAACAAGAAATTTTTACAATCTCCCTATGTTAATTTTCTAAAGGGGCAGGAATTTGAAATTTATCTAAGAGGTATTAAAAAAGCGATTGAATTGTTTCGAGAAGATAACATTTCTCTTTTTGCTGATATTGCAAAAGAGTCGCAAAAGTATGGCTCGATATCAGGAGGGCAATCGATTGAGCTAGATGGTCAAATTGTCACGATGCAAGAGGCTGCTAAAGAGTTGAAGAGTACGGATCGAGCTCGGAGGGAAATGGTCTTTGAGTTAATGATTAACAGAAGACTGAAGGATGTTGAAGCTTTAGATATCTTATTTGATTCATTAAGAGAATTAAGACATAAAGTTGCTGTGAATGCGAATTATAATAATTTCAGAGATTACAAATTCGAAGCAATGGGCAGGTTTGATTATTCGATTCAGGATTGCTTTAATTTTCATGATAGTATAGCTGAAGAAATTGTGCCTATCGTTGCTGATTTTCAAAAAGAAAAGAAGATTCAGTTAGGTTACAAAGAGCTAAAGCCATTTGATTTAGATGTAGACCCATCAGGTAATGCGCCTTTAAAACCATTTAAAAATGGCGAAGAATTGCTGGATAAATCGATACAATTATTTTATAAAATTGATCCTTATTTTGGTGAATGCCTGGAAACAATGAGAGAAATGGGGCATTTGGATTTGGTTTCAAAAAAAGGGAAATCTCCAGGAGGATATAATTATCCATTGTATGAAGTTGGAGTCCCTTTTATTTTTATGAATGCTGTGGGTACTCAACGTGATTTGATCACAATGATTCACGAAGGCGGGCATGCTGTACACAGTTTTTTAAGCAGAGAATTAAAGTTGTCCGCATTTAAAAGTTTGCCGAGTGAAGTTGCCGAGCTGGCTTCTATGAGTATGGAATTGATTTCTATGGATCATTGGGATGTTTTCTATGCTGATGAAATGGATTTAAAGCGTGCAAAAAAAGATCAACTAGAAACCCTTTTGAAGATACTTCCTTGGGTGGCAATTGTAGATAAATTCCAGCATTGGATATATACCAATCCGAATCACACACAGGAACAAAGATTAAATCAATGGAATAGCATCAACGATTCTTTTTCTGGAGGTCATATTGATTGGTCAGACTTTGAAGATGCTAAGTCAACTTCTTGGCACCGGCAGCTGCATATTTTTGAGGTTCCATTTTACTACATTGAATATGGTATGGCTCAATTAGGAGCCATTGCAGTTTGGCGAAATTATAAAAACAATCCTCAAAAGGCCATTGAGCAATATATGGCTGCGTTAAAATTAGGGTTTACAAAATCAATTCCGGAAATTTATGCAACGGCTGGAATTAAGTTTGATTTTTCTCGTGAGTATGTTAAAGAATTAGCAGACTTTGTAAGAGAGGAATTGAGAAAACTGAATTAATCTTTTCAGATTACATTTACTTCTCTTTCGAGTTCTATCCCGTATTTATTTTTGACGGACAACATTATTTCGCTACTCAGGTTGTAAATTTCTTCTCCTGTTGCTCCGCCATAATTTACCAGTACCAGCGCCTGATTCTTGTGTACTCCATAATTTCCTTTGGTATAGCCTTTCCAACCTGCGTTATCAATTAACCAGCCAGCTGCTAGTTTGGTATATGATTCGCCCACTGGATAAGCAGCAATTTCTGGATACTCAAATTTTATTTTCAAAAATTGCTCGTTAGTAATTACCGGATTTTTAAAAAAACTTCCTGAATTTCCAAGCTCTTTTGGGTTCGGCAATTTAGAAGTGCGTATTGCAATTACTGCGTCACTTACATTTTTTATGCTAGGATCAGAGACATTCATTTTTTGTAATTCTTCATTGATTGCGCCGTAAGAAGTATTGATTTGGGGTTTTTTAAAGAGGCGAAAAACAACGGATGTGATGACGTATTCTTCTTTGAGTGCATGTTTAAATACGCTCTCACGATATCCAAATTCACAGTCTTCTTTTTCAAATGCCTCAACCTCTAATGTGCCCATGTTTAGCGCTTCTAAATACTCGAATCGATCTTTTATTTCTACGCCGTAAGCGCCAATGTTTTGCATTGGACTTGCACCTACACATCCGGGTATTAAGGATAAATTCTCTAATCCTGCCCACCCCTGTTCAATGCAGTATAAAACAAACTCATGCCAGTCTTCTCCTGCACCTGATTTTACATAAAAGTAGTCCTGGTCTTCGTGTATTAATTCAATACCATAAAGCTCATTTTTAAGAACGATTCCATCATAGTTAGCAGTTAGCAGCATATTGCTACCTCCACCAAGAATCAGTTTTTTTTCTTTTATAACAGTATCATTAGACAATAATTGCTGCAAATCTTCAATGGTTTGGAAAGCTGCGAAAAGTTTAGATTTTACATCAATCCCGAAGGTGTTGTACTGCTGCAGTGATTTGTCTTTTTCTATGAGCATAGTACAAAACTATAACTGAAGGGGCCTATTTATGCATGTTATGAAGTTATTCCATCAACACCATTAACTGAATAACTCCACGGTTTCTTATCTTCGTGAAAGCAAATGCCTGCAAAAAAAGTTATAGTTTCAGTTACTAATGATTTAACGACTGATCAGCGTGTCCATAAGGTTTGCATCTATTTACACAATCAAGGGTGTGAAGTCACCTTGGTCGGGAGAAGACTGTCTAATAGTTTGCCCATACAACGGGCTTATAAATACAAACGAATGAGACTGTTTTTCTCTACAGGGGCACTATTCTATGCGGAGTTTAATAAACGACTTTTTTTCTATTTGCTTTTTCGTAATGTCGATATTCTAGTTGCAAATGATTTAGATACACTTTTAGCTAATAAAACAGCATTAAAGTTTAAAAAAAATTGTGCGCTTGTTTACGATTCTCATGAGTATTTTACAGAAGTGCCAGAACTTGTTGCAAGACCAAAAATTCAGAAGATTTGGGAGAAAATAGAGGGGAAAATATTTCCAAAACTTGATTATATCTATACGGTTAATGCAAGTATCGCCAAATTATACGAAGAAAAGTACCAGAAAAAAATTCATGTCGTTCGAAATATGGCTCCCCAATTTGTTGCTAAGAAAAGCCATACGAAGGCAGAATTGAACCTGCCCATGGATAAGAAGATAGTTCTTGTTCAAGGTGCTGGAATCAATATCGATCGGGGCATTGAAGAATTATTGATGGCTATGGATTTCTTGGTGGATTATTATTTGCTTATTATTGGTTCTGGCGATGTAGTGCCCCTTTTAAAAGAGCGAGCGAAAAGTAGATCAGACGTTTCATTCATTGATAAAATGCCATACGATGAAATGATGTGCTATACAGTTCATGCCGATGTTGGTGTTTCATTAGATAAAGACACGAATATTAATTATCGTTTCAGTCTTCCCAATAAAATTTTTGATTATATCCAGGCTGGAGTTCCCATTTTAGCTTCTAATGTTGTAGAGGTAAAAACCATTGTTGAGAAATATAAGCTAGGTGCAATTATACCATCACATGAACCTTTGGATATTGCAAAAACAATAAGGACAATAGTTGAAGAAATGAATAAAGAGGATTTGCTTAAAAATCTAAAAGCAGCTGCGGCTGAATTAAATTGGGAAAGCGAGTCAGGGGTGCTCGATCGAATTTATCATCCATTAATAAACAGCAATGAGCATTAAAATTTAGGCAGAGGGTGTACGAAAAACTAAAAAAATTAGCTATTCTGTTGGTGCCTAAAAAGTTATTAGAAAGGTACGAAGGTTTCTTTCGTAAGCTAATTTCGTATAAGTACAGAGGGCAAAAATATTGCTGCAATATCTGCGATTTTAACTTAAAAGATTTTGCAGTTCTATCCAATGGAAATAAACTGTGCCCGAATTGTGGTAGTTTGCCAAGAACCAGGAGGTTATTTTCTATAATTGATTCGGAATATAGTTTTAAAAACAAGACTGTACTTCATTTTTCTCCTTCAAAGGCAATGGCCTGTAAATTACGCGAGCTAAAAGCAAAGGAGTATGTCACTACCGATTTTGAGGGTGAATTTTTGGCAGATGAAAAAATTGATATTACTCAGATTAACAAAAAAGATAATAGTTTTGATTTGATTATTTGTTATCATGTTTTGGAGCACATCAAGGATGATGATAGTGCCATCTCGGAATTATATAGAGTACTTAGAGAGGGCGGCAAATGTTTCATCCAAACTCCATTTAAGAGTGGGGAAATTTTTGAAAACGATTTAATTCAGACACCTGAAGATAGATTGCTTCATTTTGGGCAAAACGATCATGTGCGCATCTATAGTGTTGAAGGATTAATTGATAGATTAAGTAAGGTTGGTTTTAAAGTGGACAGACGTGAGTTTAATTCCGTTGCAGATAATCATAAGGGACTGAAACAAAATGAAACTGTTTTAATTGCACAAAAAGAATGATTTCAATTTGTATTCCGATATATAACTTTAATGTTGTTCCTCTTGTAAAGGAGCTATTAAGACAAATAGAAGGACGGCAGTGTGAGCTTTTGCTTATTGATGACGCTTCTACAACGTTTGTTATTGAAAACAGCGAACTGCATAACATTACAAATTTAATTGTTCTGGATCAAAATATAGGCAGAGCTCAAATTAGAAATTTATTTTTAAAACATGCCAAGTACGAGTACTTGTTGTTTTTGGATTGTGATTCTTTAGTTGAGAACAATGATTTCATAGAAAACTATATAAACATTATTCAGCAAGGTCAGGCGAAGGTGATTTGTGGCGGTCGAGAATATGCAAAAAATGCACCTGATTTGGAGCGCAGGTTGCGATGGAAATACGGAGTTGAGTCTGAAAGCAAACCCACAATTCAAAGAGTGAGATTACCTTATCGCTCTTTTATGACTAATAACTTTATCGTTCGAAAAGACGTTTTAGAACAAACGCGATTTGATGAATCATTAACGCTTTATGGGCATGAGGATACGCTTTTTGGATTTGAATTAAAAAAGAAATCGGTACCTATAGAACATATCGATAATCCGATTCGTAATGGTTACCTGGAAACCAATGAGGAATATCTTTTAAAAACAGAAGAAAGCATCATTAATTTGGTTCAAATTGTTAGAAGTATTAGTAATCCAATGGAATTTTGCGCGGAAGTTCGATTATTAAATTATTATCAATCAGTAAAAAAGAAAAAGAACATTTGGAGTCTAAAAGTGCTCTTTTTTATTTCTCGAAAACGATTGCTCAATAAGTTGCTGTCGGGTAAAGCAACAATTAAAGAATTCAACTTCTATAAATTAATGCTCTTGATTAAATCCTTAGAGGGTAATTAAAATCGAAACTCTTCCGCTTGTGCCAAATTAATTTCTAATACAGCTCCGGATTCTGTTTTTAAGGTTCTGGAAGGGAATTTATTAATAATATGGTAATCGTGGGTTGCCATAAGAATGGCTTTTCCACTGCTGCTTATTTCAAAAAGTAATTTCATGATTTCATCACTGGTAATCGGGTCTAAATTTCCTGTTGGTTCGTCAGCTAGAATTAATTCTGGATCATTGATTAAGGCTCTAGCAATGGCAACGCGTTGTTGCTCTCCGCCAGATAGCTGGCTTGGTAAATGGTGATGTTTCCCTTCAACGCCCACCCTGCTTAGTAGTTCGTCAACTTTTAAGTTCATTTTTGATTTGTCTTTCCAACCCGTGGATTTCATTACAAATACAAGATTATCTTTAATAGAGCGGTCCATTAGTAATTGAAAATCTTGAAACACGATTCCAATAGTTCGTCGTAATGCAGATATCTTCTTAGATTTTATTCCTTTTAAATTATAATTAACAATGCTGCCTGTGCCGGTTTTAAGTTTAAGCTCACCATACAGTGTTTTTAAAAGAGAGGTTTTCCCACTTCCTGTTCTGCCAATCAGGTAAACGAATTCACCTCGATTTATCTGGATATTAACTTCGTTCAAGATGGTGATGTTGTCCTGTTTAATTACGGTATCCGAAAGGCTAATTATCGCGTTGTCATTCATGGTCAATCGATTGGATTGGATAAAACTGGGAAAAATAATTAGAATCACTTAGATCATTACAATAAACTTATTGACAAAATAAATTTAACAGAACCGAGTTAATAACTATACGTCAAACAGCATCTGTGATCGAACGCCCTTAGTACTTTTATGGATATTCCATTATTGTACTTGGGATTGGTATATCTGATAAGTTGACTGTGGTGAAAATAGTTTTATACATAACCGTGCTTTGTATGTTGTCTTGGGTTCAAATTGGGGCTCAGCAGACCCTAATATATACCGAAGATTACAAGCCTTTTAAAGATGGAATGGAGCTTTACAATAAGGCCCAGTATCAGGCAGCTCAAAACAAATTTATTGAAACAGTAAAAGGAATTGCAAGTCCACAAGATGAGATACGCATTGATGCAGAATATTATTCAGCTGTTTGTGCCTTAGAGCTCTTTAATCAAGATGCAGAATATTTATTAAACCAATTTGTCTATAATCATCCGGATAACGTAAGAACAAAAAAAGTCTATTTTAATCTCGGAAAGCATCACTACAGAAGAAAACGTTATCGAGACGCGATTAAATATTTCAAATTAGTAGACAAGTACGAATTATCGGAAAACCAACAATTAGAGTACCATTTTAAATTGGGATATGGTGCATTTTACACGAAAGATTTTAAGGTAGCACGGGACAACCTAGTTGAAGTGAAAGATGTAGAGAGCGAGTACCAAGTTCCCGCTATATATTATTATTCGCACATTGCTTATTCAAAAGAACAATTCCAATTGGCTTTAGATGGATTTCGATTAATAGATCAGTCGCCAAGTTTTGGAACTATTGTACCGTATTATATTGGCCAGATTCTGTATCGTCAAAAAAAATATGAAGAGGTTGCTCAATATGGCCCGATTCATTATGCTTCAATATCTAAAAAAAGAAAGTCTGAGTTTGCGCACATTATCGGGGATGCTTTTTATAAAATTGCGAAATATGATAGTGCGGTTTCTTACTTGAAAACGTACAATTTTATTGAAAAGTCTTCTCGAGAAGATTACTATCAATTTGGATATTGTTACTATCAATTAAAAGATTTTAAAAACGCTATTAAATACTTGAGTAAAGTAAAGTCGAAAAAAGATTCATTGGCCCAATTAGCATTTTATCAATTAGGAGATGCTTACATTAAAAATGGTCAGAAGGATTATGCACGTAATGCTTTTAAAACAGCATCTCAGTTGCCGTTTGACAAGGAAATTGAAGAGGAGGCATTATGGTCCTATGCGAAATTGGCTTATGAACTATCTTACAATCCTTATGATGAAGCGATTGGTGCATTTCACGAGTACATAGATAAATATCCAGAAAGTCCGAATGTTGACGACGCCTATGAATTTTTGTTAAACGTGTACACTACAACGAAAAATTATGAAGCTGCTCTAGCTTCTATTTCTAGAATCCAAAATAAGAATGAGCAAATGAAGAAAGCGTTTCAGGCGATTGCATTTAACCGCGGGGTAGAGCTTTATCATAATAATTCATTTGAAGCAGCAATCAATAGCTTCGAAGAAGCCAGGACTTATAGAATAGACAAATTACTTTCTTCTGAAGCCGTTTATTGGCAAGCAGAGGCCTATTTTGGAATCGGAAACTACCAAAGTGCTATTGAGAAATACAATGCATTCAAGATGGAATCAGGAGCAATTCTAACTGGTAAAAGGCCATTAGCAGATTATAATTTGGGTTATACTTATTTAAAAAGAGAGAACTATTCTGCTTCACTAACGGCATTTAGGCAGTTTATACAGGGTGCGGCAACAACAGATAATGATAGAAAAGCAGATGCTTACCTCCGAATTGCCGATAATTATTTTCTTTTAAAAGAAGATGAAGAAGCCATTAAAAATTATCAAATTTCAATTGAAATGGCGGTTAGGAATGGCGATTATGCTCACTATCAAATGGCCAGGAGTCAAGGGTTTAAGGAGGACCAAGAAGGGAAAATAATATCGCTGAAAGGATTGCTTGAAAAGTTCCCCCAATCTTCGTACGTAGTAGCTGCTCAATACGAATTAGGTGAAGCATATTTGGTACAAAATAAAAATGAAGAAGCACTTAATTATTTTGAACAAATCGTTGCTAACTATTCGCAAAACGTAAATGCCCGTCGTGCTTTATTCAATATTGGGGTAATTCATTTTAGAAACGACGATTACATTTTAGCTAAGGATGTATTCAATCAAGTGGTAGATCAATATCCTAATTCAGAAGAAAAGAATGCTGCTGTTGTTCAAATGAAAGAGGTCTACAAAGCTATTGATCAGTTGGATGCTTATGTTGAGTGGTTGAAAAGTAAAGGCATCGATGCTTCTTTTGAAGAGTTGGATAATGAGTATTTCTCATTGGCCATGAATGAATTGGACAAGGATCCTGTTAGCTGTAATAAAGTCATTGAAAAATTTGAAAATTACCTTTCGAAAATATTGAAACCCAAGCATGAAATGGTTGCTTATTTTTACATAGCTCAATGCAATTATGAGCTGCAAAATTATGAGAAGGCTGTAGCTTCTTACGATAAAGTAATCGAAGCAACCAACAATGAATATACAGAGCAAGCCTTGGTTGAAGCAGCAGAAATCAATTATTATAGATTGAAAGCATATCAGGCTGCACTTAGTAATTATGCTACGTTAGAAAAAGTTGCTCAGGAATCTGAAAATGTGAATAAAGCGCTAATTGGGCAAATGAACTGCTTCTTTCACCTGGAAAACTTTCAGTATGCACGGGAATACTCCAGAAAGGTTCTCAATAAAATTACGGATGATGAAGATTTAAACGTCACTGCGCAATACATTGAAGCCATTGCTTTAAAGGAACTAATGGAATATTCAGCTGCTTTAATTGCGCTCCGGAAAACTACAGAGATTACAAAAAGTATCAAGGGTGCTGAAGCAAAATTCTGTATTGCGGAGATTTTCTTTATGCAAGAAAAGTACGAAGAATGTGAAAATGAAATTCATGAGCTGGTTGAACAGAAACCAGGCTATGACTATTGGCTTGCTCGGGGTATCATTCTATTGGCCGATGTGTATATTGTTAATGGTGATAATTTTAACGCAAGGTATAGCTTAGAAAGCGTAATCAATGGTTATAAGGGTGATGATGACATTATACCAATGGCTCAAGAAAAATTACTACAAATAGATGAGCTTGAGAATAAAGACGCAGAAAACTCTACTAACGAAGAAACTGAAGAGATTGATATTGGTGGAGATGAGGGGCTTCGTAAAAAGAACCTCTTTGGTGACAGTGAGGAAAGTGTTCCAGAAAAAGATAATGGAGAGGAGGATGACGATGACTAAAGTAATGTTTATGTTGTGTACTTGTTTAGCTATTTCGTGGTCTTTTGGTCAAATTGGCGGTAATGAAGAAGATTTTTCATTAAACGTACATGGAGAAGGCAAACGAACCATTGTTCCTCCTTCTAAAATTTCAGTTCTACCAGAAGTCAAAGAAGAAGCACATCAAAAACCACTGGTAAAATACACAATAGTGCCTAAGAAGATAGAAGTTTCGTTTTTACCGGAGCCCATTAAACCAGCGCGGCTAAAAGTAAGTGAACCATTAGCAAAGTTGTACGGTGGCTACTTAAAAGCAGGTTTTGGTAATTACATCATGCCATTGCTTGATTTTTATTTCAGCGGGACAAGATCACGGAAAAATAATTGGGGAATCAATTTGAAACACTTTTCAGCAGGCCAAGGTCCCGACGATGTTGGTTTTTCGGGATTTAGTGAAAATACTTTGAAGGGGAGCTACAAACAATTTTTAGATTACCATACATTGAGTTTTAATGCCGGTTACGAAAGAAATGTAGCGCACTTTTATGGTTTTGAATTAACAGATTCTATTTTCTCCAATTTTAAAGATGCCAGGGATGAAATAAAGACGATATACAATAAGCTATACTTTAGCTCTGTACTTGAAAGTAAGTATAAAGATTCTGCTAAGATCAATCATAAAATAGGGCTCAATTATTATTATTTCCAAGGTAATTTTGAAAACAGAGAAAATCAATTTGTTATAGACGGTCGTCTTCAGAAATATTTTGGAAAAGAGCTTGCTCGCTTTGATTTTTCATTAGACTATAATGATTATGCACATCAACGATTTGAGCCGTTAGATTCGAATCAATTAATTTCTAGTTTATCTCCAGCTGGTTTCAACGTTTTACAGAATTCCGTGATTTTAAAATTATCACCGAGTATCAATGCATTAAGAAAAAACTTTAAAGCAACCATTGGCGCGTCTATTCAGATTGATTCCAAGAATGGGGGCAACTTTCACTTGTTCCCGCGCGCTGAGGTAAAATACAGCATGTTTAACAACATGTTTATTCCTTATGTAGGTGCAACAGGTGATGTTAAGCGAAATTCGTTTGATTCCATGACTGCGGAAAATCCATTTTCTACGAGTGCGATGGAATTAACTAATACGGTAAAACGTTACGAATTGTATGGGGGTATTAGGGGCTCTTTTAGTTCTTCAATGTCATTTAACGTGAAAGTCTCCCAAGCCAGGTACACGGAAATGCCATTGTTTTATAATGACACATCGACCTCTTTGCAGAATCAATTCAATGTAGTTTATGATCATGTTAATATTGCCACCGTTGGTGGTCAATTGAGTTACAGGTTAGACGAAAAAATAAAGATTTATTTGAGGGCAGACTACCGAAATTTTAAAATGGACTACGAAGCTTTTGCATGGCACATGCCCAGTATAGAGCTTTCTGTCGGGGGTGTTTATAAGCTCGCTGATAAAGTTGTCGTTAAAGCGGATTTGTTTTTATTGGGTAGCAGATATGCTAAATCACTTATGCCTGTTGCTGGGGTTAGTTCAGTTGAATCAACAAATATAGATGGAGTGGAGGAGGTCTATTACCCTGTAGAATTGAAAGCTATTTTTGATGCTAACCTTGGAGTTGAATATCGACTTACACAAAAGTTTTCTGCCTTTATTAACGTCAATAATTTAACCACTAAAAAATACCAACAGTGGCTAAGATATCCTTCGCAGAGCATCAACTTGTTGTTTGGTGCAACGGCTCGATTCTAAAAACAGTTTACTAGCCTAACAATAGCATTAATTTTTTGTCATTACTTCGTGAGTTAAAGTTTTGTTTAACAGTTGTTTATGTGATCTTTTTGTGTGTTTCTATTTATGGGTGTTGATAACCTAAAATCATGTTGATAAAACACCTTAATTACAGGGTTGTCTGTTAGTATATGACTGTTCTTAATCTTATCTTTGTTCAGTTATATTTATAAGCTATTTTTAGTATGAGCGAAGAAGAAAAAAAATCAAGTTATTCAGCGGACAGTATTCAGGCCTTAGAAGTAATGAAGCATGTTCGAATGCGGCCTTCCATGTACATCGGAGATGTTGGAGTTAGAGGTTTGCATCACTTGGTCTATGAAGTTGTTGACAATTCAATTGATGAAGCGCTTGCTGGCCATTGCGACGCAATAGAAATAGTGGTTACTAAAGATAACGCGGTTCATGTCCAAGACAACGGAAGAGGTATTCCCGTTGATTTGCATAAGAAAGAAGGAGTATCTGCACTTGAAGTGGTGATGACAAAGATTGGTGCTGGTGGTAAGTTTGATAAGGACTCTTATAAAGTTTCAGGTGGACTGCATGGTGTAGGAGTTTCGGTTGTAAATGCATTATCTTCTGATCTAAAGGCAACGGTTTATCGAGAAGGTGTTGAGTATCAACAAGAATATTCTCGTGGGAAAGCTAATTACGCTGTTAAAGAAGTTGGGTCAGTCGATATTAGAGGAACAAGAATTGAATTCCAGCCTGACCCTGAAATATTTGATGTTTTAGAGTATAACCTAGAAACTTTAGCCACAAGAATGCGAGAGCTTTCTTATTTGAATAAAGGAATTAAAATTTCTTTAACAGATGAAAGAGAAACCGATGAAGAGGGCAAATACTTAACAGAGCTATTTTATTCTGAAATTGGTTTACCAGAATTTATTAGTTACCTAGATGGTACTAGAGAAAAGCTAATTGCAGATGTTATTAGTATGGAGGGCGAGAAAAATGGAATTCCAGTTGAAGTAGCCATGGTTTATAATACTTCTTATTCTGAGAATATACATGCCTATGTTAATAACATCAATACACACGAGGGAGGAACTCACCTTTCGGGATTTAGAAGGGGATTGACCAACACACTAAAAAAATATGCAGAATCATCAGGATTGCTGGATAAACTTAAATTTGAGATATCTGGAGATGATTTTAGAGAGGGGTTAACTGCAATTGTTTCGGTGAAAGTGGCAGAGCCACAATTTGAAGGGCAAACGAAGACAAAACTAGGTAATAGGGAAGTTACAGCTCCTGTTAGTCAGGCAGTAAGTGAAATGCTGACTAATCATCTGGAAGAACACCCTAATGACGCTAAGATTATTATACAAAAAGTAATTCTTGCTGCACAAGCTAGACATGCTGCTCGTAAGGCTCGTGAGATGGTTCAGCGAAAAAATGTAATGGGAGGTTCTGGACTTCCAGGTAAATTAGCTGATTGTGCTTCAAAAGATCCTTCAGAATGTGAAATCTATCTTGTTGAGGGTGATTCTGCCGGCGGAACAGCGAAACAAGGTAGAGATCGATTCTTTCAAGCGATTATGCCACTTCGGGGGAAAATCCTTAATGTGGAAAAAGCGATGCAGCATAAGATTTTCGAAAATGAAGAGATTAAAAATATTTATACTGCTTTAGGAGTAAGAGTAGGGACAGAAGAAGATTCAAGAGCGTTGAATATGGAGAAACTGCGTTATCATAAGGTGATTATCATGTGTGATGCCGATGTTGATGGTAGCCACATTCAAACTTTGATAATGACATTCTTTTTCCGTTATATGAAGGAACTCATCGAAAATGGGTATTTATATATCGCTACCCCCCCTTTATATTTGATTAAGAAAGGAAAACAAAGTAATTATGCATGGAATGATGCTGAGCGGGATGCTTTTGTTCAAGAAATGAAAGGAGCAGGGGCTGATTCAAGTGTTGGTATACAGCGTTATAAAGGTCTTGGAGAGATGAACGCGGAGCAACTGTGGGACACAACCATGAATCCAGAATTTAGAACGCTACGTCAAGTTACAATTGAAAGCAGCGTTGAAGCAGATAGAATATTCTCAATGCTTATGGGAGATGAGGTTCCTCCAAGGAGAGAATTCATTGAACAAAATGCAAAGTATGCAAATATTGATGCTTAATTGAATAAGGTTTAGAAAATAAAAAAAGGGTATTCATATGAATACCCTTTTTTTATGCGTGTTATTATCTAAATAATGTGACATTGCCACTTTCAAACAGAGGCTGGCCATTTTTTAAAGTTGCATCCATTCGATAAACAAAGACTCCTGTATTTAGTAACTTCCCATTATAGGTTCCGTCCCATCCCTTGTCCATGTCAAATGATTCAAATACCAAATTTCCCCATTTGTCAAAAATCATAAAATGGATTATAGAAACTCCACCTCCACGAACATATAACACATCATTATTGTTGTCATTGTTTGGAGAAAAACCGTTTGGAATGAATAGAGGGTTGTAATTTACAGTGATATTTATTGTATCAATAACCTTACAGCCTAATGAGTCATATACTTCTATATAATAAGTGATGTCTTCTCCTGGGGTAGAAATCACAGAGCTGGAAAATGTGCTATCTAAATAAATACTAGGCGTCCAGATGTAAGATGATCCTCCAGAAGTCCACAGCGGAATTTGTTGGTCCACCGTTATGGATGTGTCGTTTGATGAGACAGGAACAGGAATTGATCCATATATCATAACCGTTGCAGTGTCTATGCATCCTTGGTTTCCAATGATATAATAAAATGTATCGGCAACTAAATTGGATGGATCTAAAATATCTGTGATAATTGTTGTTCCATTGTACCATGTTCCTCCAATATCCAAGGAGTCTCCAAGGTAATTATAAAGGTATAATCCTGTCCCAGATTGGCAAACAGTTACAGTTGAGTCTTGTCCAGCAGAGGGGTCATCTATGTTAACTGTAACTG
>JABJPZ010000052.1 GCA_018663635.1 Crocinitomicaceae bacterium | reverse complement strand
TACGTGGTAGGTGCAACAGGTGACCTTCAAAATGCAGAAGAACTGGCTTTCCTAAGTCAACTCGATGAAGATACACGTGATAAAATCAAACAACAAAAGCTCATCAATAAGCGGCTTAACGAAAGTGGTGGGCCTGGCTTCCCTCCTTCAGCCACAGAGTTTAAAACTTTAAACTATAAGCAAAAAAACGTTCATGATTTTGCGTGGTTTGCAGATAAACGTTTCAATGTATTAAAAAGCTCCGTTCAATTACCAAAAAGCAATCGTACAGTTACAACATGGGCGCTTTTCACTAATCAGGAAGCCAGTTTGTGGGCCAATGCTTCAGAATATCTAGATAGTGCGATCTACTATTACTCTTTGTGGAATGGAGAATATCCATACCAGCAAGTAACGGCAGTTGATGGTACCATAGCAGCTGGTGGAGGCATGGAATATCCTAATGTAACGGTTATAGGACGTAGTGGAAACGCCGCAAGTCTAGAGATGGTCATTGTGCACGAAGTTGGGCACAATTGGTTTTACGGAATATTAGGTTCAAACGAAAGAGATCATCCTTGGCTTGATGAAGGATTAAATTCATTCAACGATACTCGATACATAGAAAAGAAACACCCTGGAGCAAGTTTATCAATTATGATTGGCGGCATTGGCCCCAAATTGATGAAAACATTTGGCTTAAACGAGCTACACTATAGATCGATGCACGAGTATAGCTACCTATTAAATGCCAGAAGAAATTTAGATCAACCCATAGAATTGAATTCTAAATCCTTTACTTCAGGGAATTACGGGGCCATGGTTTATAATAAAACAGCACTTGTTTTTAATTATTTACAAGCCTACTTAGGAGATTCTCTTTTTGACCATTGCATGCACAGGTACTTTGAAGAGTGGAAATTCAAGCATCCACAACCGGAAAATCTGAGAGATATATTAACTAAAGTATCAGGTAAAAATCTAGACTGGTTATTTGACGATTTAATTAAAACCACTAAAAAAATTGATTATGCCCTTATTGGATTTAAAAAAGAAGCAGGAAAGACATTTCTGAAAATAAAAAACAAAGGAGACATCTCTGCTCCATACTGTCTTTCTTTTTTAATGGACTCGGTTGTAAAAAAAACACAATGGATCGACCATGAGTCAGCGCCGTATGGAATGGACCAACACCATCAGCTGATCGAAGTAGACCTCAATGGCGTGGACCACATTAAAATTGATTACGATTTAAACATTCCGGAAATTGATCGAACAAATAATACGATTAGAACAACTGGTATTTTCAAAACTGCTGCTCCAATAAAACTACAGTGGTTGTTAGGGTTAGAGAACTCGAAAAAAAACATACTTTATTATACTCCGATAATTGGATGGAATAAATACGACGGGGCCATGGTTGGTCTATCGCTCTATAATCATACTTTTCCTGAAAAAAAGCTAGAATACACGCTTAATCCATTTTTTGGTTTTGGATCATTGCAAGCAGTGGGTTTTGGTGACATTCATTATCACCTATATCCATATGAAAAAAACCTGATTCAAAGAATTACAATTGGCTCTAACTATTCCAGTTTTAATTACGGTGCACAAGAAAACAGTTTTGCCAGATATCAAAAGTTTTCTCCATATATAGATATTGATTTTCAAAAGAAAAATAGAAGATCAAAATGGAAACATAAATTATTTTTTGACTACAATTTTATTTCAGAAAGTTATGACGATCATCAAATGCAAGCCTTTAGGGCACATTATGAGCTTACTAACTCTCAAATTTTAAAGCCAGCAGGAATCAGAATTGCCTATGAGCAAGGAAATGTAAGCCAGGTTAATGGCGCTTTTCAAGATTACATTAAAACCAGTATTACCGCAAAATATCGAATCAATTACAACTACAAATTAGATGGTATTTCTGTACGACTATTTGCTGGGCATTTTTTCAGAAATAACACCTTTTCCAGTCGAATTAATTGGCAATTAGATGGTCAAAACGGAGAACAAGACTACCTGTATAATAATATCTTCTTCGGGAGAAACCAAGTTCAACCGGACTTTTTATCTCAACAACTAAAAGAAAATCACGGCGGGTTTAAAGTTCCCACATTACGTGGATCATCCAGTTGGCTGGCAACGGCTAATTTAAAAATAGAGTTGCCCATTAGGTTTTTAGGACTGTATGCTGATGGAGGAATGCATCCTGTATACATTGTCAATTCAGAAAAATTCGTTAACCATTACTTATATGAACTGGGCGGACACTTCTCGCTGATAAAAGATTTAGTTGATATTTACATTCCAATAATTATGCATGAGGACTTGGAAAGCGAATTCGTTTTTCGGAAGGTTTCATTTTTACAACGAATTAGATTTACAGTCGATTTAAAATTATTGAACCCTTTTAAATTATTAAAACAAATAGAACCGTAAATTTAGATTCTCTGGAGAATAGAAATAAAATATATTTTGCGTCAGACTTCCATTTGGGCGTACCTGATAAATCATCCAGTTTACAACGAGAAAAAAAGCTCGTTAAGTGGTTGGAATTCGTTTCTAAAGATGCACTTGAAATTCATTTATTGGGTGACTTATTTGATTTCTGGTTCGAATTTAAAAAGGTAGTGCCCCGAGGCTTTGTTAGAGTTTTAGGAAAGATTGCGGAGTTAAGTGATCGTGGAATTATTATTAAATTATATACCGGCAACCACGACATGTGGATTTTTGACTACTTACCAGAAGAGCTTGGAGTTGAATTAATTCGTGAGCCCATTATAAGAGAATTTGGCAACAAACGATTTTTTCTTGGTCATGGCGATGGTCTAGGGCCGGGTGATCACAGTTACAAATTCATAAAAAAAGTTTTCTCTTTTACATTTTTTCAGTGGGTATTTGCTAGGTTCCATCCGAACTTTAGCGTAGGAATAGCCAACTATTTTAGTAGTAGAAGTAAAAAGAGCAACAAAAAAAATGCGAAAGAACCGAATCACTTCTTAGGAATAGAACGCGAAATGTTAATTCAGTTTTGTTTGGATAAAATTGAACAAGAGCATTTTGATTATTTCATTTTTGGACACAGGCACTTATTGATTGATCATGCCATAAACGAAAAATGCCGGTACATTAATTTAGGTGATTGGTATACAACATGTCATTATGCAGAATTTAATGGCGAAACTGTTCTAATTAAAGAATTTGAAGAGTAGAAATTAATCAGCACATTTTTATAGCCAATTCTAATAATCTATTAGAATAGCCCACTTCATTATCGTACCATCCTGATATTTTCAAAAGATTGCCATTCACTATGGTTAAGCCAGCATCAAAAATACAGGAGTGCACGTTTCCAATAATGTCTGAAGACACAATGGGATCATCAGTGTATTCAAGTATGCCAGCATACTCATTCTCCGATTTTTGTTTGAACAAATGGTTTACCTCGCTTATCGTCAATTTCCGTTCTATTTCAAAAGTCATTTCAGTGATACTTCCAACAGAAACTGGAACTCTCATTGCACTTCCAAATAAACAACCGTGCAAATGTGGGAATAGTTGTACTAAAACATTTGTTGCTCCAGTACTTGTAGGTACAATATTTTCAGCTCCAGCACGAGCTCTTCGCAAATCTTTATGTGGGCTATCGTGCAAACTTTGATCACCCGTATATGCATGTACAGTTGTCAAAAGCCCTTTTTTAATACCACAAGCTTCATCAATGATTTTAACCATAGGAGCTGCGCAATTCGTTGTGCAAGATGCGTTAGAAATGATTTCTTCTTCCAATGAAAGGCTATTGTCATTTATTCCCATAACAATGGTTGAAATTTCATCATTAACGGGTGCTGAAATAAGAACCTTTTTTGCTCCAGCTTTTAAGTGTTTGGAAGCACTTTCTTTTGTTCTAAAAATACCTGTACACTCTAGAACAACATCAATACCCAATTCACCCCATGGCAAATCTTCAGGATTCTTACAATTATAAACGTAAACTATCTTGTCATTAATTTCTAGACAGTTGTCTTTGGCAGCTACTGTGCCGTCTAGCTTACCATGAACTGAATCGTATTTTAACAGAACTGCTTGTTGATTCAAATCCATTAAATCATTTATAGCAACTAATTCAACATTCGAATTGTTTTGAAGTGCACGAGTTACAACTCTTCCAATCCGACCAAATCCATTTATTGCTATTCTTACTTTCTTCATAACCTTTTATTAAAAAACCCCAACTAAACAGTTGAGGCTTTTTAAAATGTCTATCGATTAATTCATTATTTTAATTTAATGAATCTCGTAACATCAGAAGTATTTCCAGCTTCTAATTGAACAATATAAGTACCTTTTCCTTCTCCACTCATATCTAAATCAATGAGATGCTTTCCGGTAGCCATGTTCGAATTATTGATAGTCTTAACAAGCTTACCGTTAACAGAGTAAATATTGATTGTGACGTCTGTTCTTTGATTCAAAACAAAGGACAAACTACCGGCTTCATCTAAAGGGTTTGGATAAACGGACAAACCAGTAGCAAGCGCATCGGAATTAAAGTTAAGATGCTCAGCACTTTCATCACTTAATATGGAACCAGAAGTCCACATTCCTCTACCGTGTGTGCCAAGATAAATTTCTCCCGCTCTAGACGACTCCTGCCAACCTCTTTGCTGCTGTCTAACTGCAAAAACAGGGACAGGACCTGTTTCATTGATACATTGTGTCCAAGAGCTTCCGCCATCACTTGAAGCCCACGGTCCAAAATCAGAACCGCAAACTAATTTTTGCGGATCTCTGTAATCAATAATTACATCAAGAATAGCCATTGAAGTTGGAATATTTCCTTGAACAGAAGTGGAAACCAGTGTTGCAGTACCTCCTGATTCGCAATTATCTAACTCCACGAGACTATTACCGCCTGTTCCGCTTCTAGCTAAAATCAGTCGTTCTGGATTATTTTTATCAATAGCAATTCCATTTACTGGCCTTGACGGCGAAGAATATATTTTGTCCACTTGTATTGACGTAGCAATATCCGTAGCGGCATAAACACTGTCTAAACCTTTAATTCTCCACAAGCCATCGTATGTACCCACATACACAATATTTCCGTCCCAAGAAAACTCAAAACACAATGGAACACTGTTAAAACTAGATCCCGAGGTCAAATCCCACCAATCAGGTAGCAGACCAAATCTCGCCGCGTCTCTAGTCATTAGCACTTGATAAACACTTGTATTAGCCAATGTAACCAACATTGTTTGAACACGATCTTGCAACAAAACTGTATCCAATGGATAGTTAACTTTATAGATGTCTCCACCCATCAATATCGTATCACTAGTTCCTGGATGTAAAGCGTAATAATCTCCACTTGTTAAAGTACCATCAGAAAATAACGTATCCGCGAAATACAAGTCTGTCGTTAACGTGTGCGTAAGGACATTCTCCGGAACACTTGAGTTATACGAATTACTGTAATAGGTTACAGTAGTACCGGCAGGTATTGTTGAATCAGTTGGATAAAATTCTATATAATCCTGACTATCCATATCGTTCGGGTCTTCAAAAAATCTTAGCGGTGTATGAAAGACGCCACAAGACTCTCCAATGACTCCACTGCACGGCGGTTCAATCTCTTGCCAATTATTTCCTCCATCTTCAGAACGAGAAATCGAGCTATTATAAACGGTTGCAAACATTGCATCAGGATCATAATGAGAAATATCACAATCGAAACCATCACCGCCCATCACTTCTCGAAATTGTTGAGTAGAAGACAAGGTATAATCATTGTATAACGTACCATTATCTTGTGCTCCACCCATTACCGCTCCATTTCTGTCATGTGCAACGCTATAAAATTGCGTTACATTATAACCTCTATTGGATGGATAGAAAGCAAAATTTTGTGAACCTACACCACCGTCATTTCCATAGAAATACTGGCCAATCGAATTGAATTTCATTTCGTGATTATCCGCATGGATATAGTTTGGAGAAGACGGATGTGCAGACCAAAGAGAAATTTGTTGCCATCCACCAAATGTTGGAGAACTACCTGGAGTTTTAGTCCATTGGTATTGATCAATCCCACCTAAAACACAAATATCGGGGAAACCTGGCCAATAGGAAATCGTTTGATCGTAATTTCCTTGAGAGCTTAAGGACGTAGAAAATGGACTGAAAGCAGGCGAACCACCAGGACCAATATTAGTCCATGTAACACCGTGATCTTCCGATAACCTTACACTGTGTAATTGACCTCCACCAGTAGATGCAGAAACATAAATATTATAGAAACCGTTTTCGTTTTTGACATCCGTAACGGTACACTCTGCTCTTCCTATAGCAGTTGGTAAATTGCCTGCAGGAACTTGAGTAAAGCTACCACCAAAATCAGTAGATAAATAATATCTAAAAGACCCTCCTACTCTAGCGCATATGAACACAATGGAGCCATCACCCGATGCCTTTAAATCATAACCATTACCAGTTACACCAGAAATTGCAGATGCTCCGATCATTTTATCACTTGATACTAAGCATGTCGAACCACCAATATAAATTTTATCAGACTGTGATGGGTCACGCCAAATTTGCATGATTGATCCCGACGTACCCGGTAAACTGGTCCAATTTAAAAGTTCATTAGTTACGGGGTCAGGAATACAATAATACACTCCGTTGGCCCCAGCCTGAGCACCAGATCCTCCTCCGGTAAGTCCACCTTCAAATTGAGAGCCACCTGTTGCGACGTACACCGTACCGTCTGAAGTTGTCTCAATAGAGGATATACATAATACACCTACCTGAGCATCCCAAGATTCAACTCGAGACCAATTGGCACCTCTGTCCGTAGACCAAAAAAGGCCTCCAGAAACAGAACCTGCATACATGATGTCGTCATTAGATCGATTAATTCCAATAGCCCGAGTTCTTCCTCCAATATTATCGGGACCTCTATCCACGAATGTCATAGACAAAGACTTGTTTTCATGGAAGCTGTATTTTTTCATCGCTTCCCAAGAGTCCAACCTGTCTTGCGGTTCGATTTTTCCTGTTTTCGAATTCGCCAATAAAATCTCGTAGTACTTCTGACGCTCCTCATGGTTAGAGTGTGGAGTTTTTTTCGAAACTACCCTAGATTGGTAATCTTTTGAGTGTTTTACATTTTCGTTTTTTACAAGAAATCCTGCTGATACAGCCAGAATTGTAAGTGATGCAAATAATAAACCTTTTTTCATAATTTAATTATCGTGAAATAAATAATTTTCTAAGTCTGCCGAATTTACAAAATAGATTATTACAATGATACTTGATTTTGCAAATACTTCTATTCTGACTTATTAAACGGCTAAATACGGCTACTTAATGACAAGTATTTGACCATTATTGTTCATTTTCTTAAGGAAAAAACATTTTTGTTTTGAAGTAACCGAGGTTATAAGTGATTTTCTGCGTGATAGGACGACCTTACTAAAGGACCACTTTCTACATAATCAAATCCCATTCCTAATCCTATTTCTTTGTATTCTGCAAATTTTTCAGGAGTTACAAATTCTACAACTGGCAAATGCTTTGGTGTTGGTTGTAAATATTGACCTAACGTTACAACATCTACATGTACTGATCTCAAGTCTTCTAAAGTCTCAATAATTTCTGTACGACTCTCACCTAGACCAAGCATAACTCCTGATTTTGTACGCATTCCACCTTTCTTTAACCGTCGGAGCGCTTCTAAGCTACGGTCATATTTTGCCTGTATCCGTACTTCTTTAGTTAATCTTCTAACCGTTTCTAAATTGTGTGAAACTACCTCTGGCGCAACATCAATTATGCGTTGCATATTATCCCATTTCCCCATGAAATCAGGTATCAAAGTTTCTAATGTTGTTTCCGGTGATTTTCTTCTAATTGCTCTAACGGTCATTGCCCATATTTCAGATCCACCATCTGGCAAATCATCCCTATCCACAGAGGTGATAACTGCATGTTTAACACCCATAAGTTTAATGCTCTGCGCTACTCTTGCCGGTTCAAAAAGATCAACTTCAGCTGGCTTTCCGGTAGAGACTGCACAAAAGCCGCAAGACCTAGTGCATACATTACCCAATATCATAAACGTAGCTGTACCAGCTCCCCAACATTCGCCCATATTTGGACAACTGCCCGATTCACAAATTGTATGTAGTTTATGCTCAGAAACAATGTTTCTAACCTCTTTAAAGGACTCGCCAGTTGGTAATTTAACACGCAACCATTTTGGCTTTTTAATCTTGGATTTCCCAGATTCATTATTTATAAGCGCCGAATTTCGACTAGAAAGATTTTCCAAGGAATCGCTCATAAAGTTTTAGATATACTTCTTACCAAACTGAAGGCAAAGATAAAATTCTGTAAAAATGAATTTGTTGTCAACATTTGTCATAATTGGAACTCGCCTTGGGTAAACATTTACTTTTGTCCCCACCTCTAAGGCTTTTAACCCATCGCGGATTGAACTAAACTCAAAATTAAATCCACTTTTAAAAAAGATTCCTGGAATAATTTTCAATTCTAACAAACCTTTGGAGTTTGGTGCGCGTCCGTATATATTATTTAAATTATGTGATTCAGGATCATACTTTTCCACAGCAATTCCTGCAACTTGCAATCCATCAAATTTTATGATCTCTAAATAAACTGGTTTGACGAAACCAACTGAAGGACCAAAATTCCAGTTCAGACTTAATTGCACTCCTTTTTGACGCAGTTTCTCATAAACTATTCTTTTTTCTCCCCAACCAAAATCTAGCGTAGCAAAAGAATTCATTTTACCGAAAACATACCCTTTACTGTTTTCATCTAATGGGTTGTAAATTTTATACTCTTTCGGGTGTTTAACAACATCAAATTGTATTAAATACAATCGTTTTACTTTTGCTGTTTTATGTTTGGAATAATAAAAAGAACATCCCCAACCATTCGTATTGAAATTAAGCCCCCCAAACGCCTCCGTTCGAAACATGGCATAACTCTTTTCAATTTCCGGTTTTTGAGCATAAGGAATAGTTGTACCCCACAAGAATAGAAAGAGAAGAAAAAATACTATGGAATACGCTGATTTCATTTACCTTAAACAAATTTACAATATAATAACGAAAATAGTAACTGAAAAGTTCATGAAAACAATAGAAATTATATACGAAAGCAATCTCAGATCAAAAGCTATTCACGTAGCATCAGGAAGTACATTAATAACAGACGCCCCTGTAGATAACCACGGTAAAGGGGAAACGTATTCACCAACCGATTTATTATGTACAGCACTTGGCACTTGTATTACTACAATTATTGGCATAGAGGCAAACAAACTAGGAATCGACCTTCACAAAATGAAAGGAACGATTAATAAAACCATGACAACAAATCCGAGGAGAGTGGCGTTGATTGAAATTTGTTTGGTGTTGTATGGCAACTTTTCAGAAAACGAACAAAAACAACTCTATACTTCCGCTGTGAATTGTCCTGTATCCTTAAGCCTAAGCTCTGAAGTTAAACAGGAATTAAACCTGACATTCAGTGCTATTTAAAATTGAATCAGTCTACAGATGATTCTAATGCAATCTGATCATTCGATATTTCATTTCCCGCATCTGTTTTGTAAGCTGGGCATGTACTTCCTTTGTGCGCACCACAGGAAACAAACAAAAAGGCAAATCCACTAATTAAAAGCAATATTTTATAAAATTTCATCCGATTAAATATTAAAATTTAAGTTCACTTCTCGCGACAAAACTAGGGCAATCTAAATTTGATTTATAAGCACCATAATGCAAAGTTATTAACAACACTGCCTCAAGTACTTACAACAACGGCTATATACACAATAATATTGCTGGCTAAACAGACTCTTCGTCGCCTAAAACTACCGTTCCATCTAGCGGAATGCCTACTTCATGCTGTTCAGACTTATTTATGCCGTATGCAGGACATCTTTCATGTTTTTTTTTGAACAAAAAACACGACGTCATTAAAAACGTAATAGCAACTAGTAGAGAAACTAATTTTAATATTCTCATTTGAAAATAATTTTTATCTGTCTCAAATTTATAACTTCTTACCACATTATGCAAAAGTCGTTACATGGAATCAAAACAAGAACTGAAATATTGGCCGATGGCTGAGGAAAATCACGGTACAATAGAACCATTTAAAATTGAACAATCGTGGCTTAATATTTTGAGTGAAGAATTTTTTCATCCTTATTTCTCAACACTAATTAACAACTACCTGCAGGAAGAAAAAACACATAAGACTTACCCTGATTGTAGTCTTATTTTCGAAGCTTTTAACAGAACGCCCTTCGAAAAAGTTAAGGTAATCATTATTGGACAAGACCCTTATCATGGGCAAGGACAAGCAAATGGATTGTGTTTTTCTGTTAATGATGGCGTAAAGCATCCCCCAAGTTTAAAAAATCTACTAAAAGAATTGTCCTTCGACACTAAATGTTCTTACCCAAAAAGCGGAGACTTGAGCCCTTGGGCAGATCAAGGCGTATTACTTTTAAATGCTACACTAACCGTGCGTAAAGATGAAGCTAATTCTCATCGAGATCTTGGATGGCAACGATTTACAGATGGTGTTATTGAGAAATTATCATCAGAAAAAATGGGATTAATTTTTCTTTTGTGGGGTGGCTTTGCCCAACGAAAAGGAAATAATATTGACTGCTCCAAACATCATGTTCTGACTTCAGGACATCCTTCGCCACTAAGTGCTAATAGAGGCCATTGGTTTAATAATTGTCATTTTACAAAAACAAATAGATTGCTCACCGAACAAGGAAAAGAACCAATTAACTGGGAATTAGTATAACAGAAATTTTGTTTCAACGTTTAGAAAATAATTGAAAGCTTCAGCTGTCATATTGGTGTTATTGATACTCTCCATAAAATGTAATGGACAATTTAATCTACATTTTATTGGCGTAGAAAAAGAAATCCTAAAAGAAATACAGGCTATTGAAATAGCTAAAGATTCTATATCTGCTTTGCGAGAAGTAAATAGAGTTGAGACTGATCTATACTCGAAAGGTTATTTAATTGCAAATACCGATAGCATTCATTGGTCCCCAAATAGTGCTAATATTTACTTAAATGTAGGCGAAACATTTCATTGGGCATCGATTAAAAAAGGCAATGTTGCAGACATTGCACTCATAAAATCCGGTTACCGTTCACGTATTCTGGACCAAAAAAAAATCAATGCCAAAAGCATAGCAAAATTACACTATGCACTACTTAGCTATTACGAGAACAACGGTTATCCATTTGCGTCAAGTAAATTGACTCATATCAACTACGAAGACGCGCTCTCATTGTCTGCCGAATTAAAAATTGACAAGGGCCCAATAAAACGAATTGATTCAATTATTGTAATCGGCACTGCCAAAATTTCTAAAATCTATCTATCCAATTACATAGGAATAAAGCAAGGATCTGTTTATAATCAATCGAAATTATCTGAAATTGACTCTAAATTAAATGAGCTTAGTTTTGTTAAAGTATCGAGGTCTGCTCAAATTAGTTTTACAAAAAAGTATACAAAGCTCTATCTGTTTTTAGACCATGTAAATTCTAGCCAATTTAATGGAATACTAGGCATTTTACCTGATAATGTTTCTGGAAAAGTAACCATAACAGGAGACGCAAAAATTGTTCTTAAAAATGCATTTACAAAAGGAGAACAGATTTCTTTAAACTGGAGAAAATTACAATCGCTTACTCAAGACCTGGATATCAGCATTAATTATCCATTTATGTTCCAAGGTCCACTTGGTGTCGATGGAAAATTAAAAGTATATAAAAGAGACACCTCCTATATAGAATTACAGCAAAGACTTGGATTACAGTACTTACTTAGCGGAGGGAATTACCTTATGGTTTTCTTTGATAATTACAGTAGCTCATTATTAGATGCGAGCAAATACGCTTCAAGTTCCGTACTCCCTCCATTTGCAGACGTAAAATTCAAACAATACGGCATTGCCATCAAACAATCCAAATTGGATTATTTAATTAATCCAAGAAAAGGAATAAAATTTGACTTTACAGGATCAGCAGGAAATAAAATAATTAATAAAAATCCTGAACTCAATGAGGTACTTTATGATGATGTCACACTGAATTCATTTCAATTAAAATTTGAATCTACATTAAGTTATTTTTTAGCTATTGGCAAACAAAGTACGGTATTACTTAAAGTCAGATCTGGCCAAATTATTAACAAGCAAGTTTTCTTTAATGAACTTTTCAGACTGGGGGGTTTGCGAACGCTGCGTGGGTTTGACGAAGAGAGTATAAACGCTTCTTTATTCGGTATTGCTACTTTCGAATATCGTTTTCTTCTAGAAAGAAACTCAAACCTTTATTTATTTGGAGATTATGCATATTACGAAAGAAATGTACTGAATGCGCACTTTAGCGACCGACCAATTGGTTTTGGTGCAGGAATAAGATTTCAAACAAAACCTGGAATATTCAGCATCAATTATGCGCTTGGAAGTCAACAGGGAAACCCTGTGTTATTAAAATCAGCTAAAATTCACTTTGGATTTGTTAATTACTTCTAATAACATATCTTGTATACAATGACGCTTTCTACTTTTTATCTAGCCTTTTGTTTATTTGTGTGTAATGGTAATTTATACCCGTTTTCAAACAATGTTAAACTAAACAACAAAAGCTCTTCTAGCTCAAATGCAACCGTTGAATTTTTACTCGATTACTTAAGTATCAAATATCCAGACGTAAATTTTGAAGAAATAATTTATGTAGGGATCAAACGACAAGAACTCTACTACATCAAAAAGGGGCAATTAGTTAAATCATATCATATATCGAGTTCAGCCGACGGTGCTGGCAATGTATTTGGGAGCAACAAAACACCAATAGGGCTACATAAAATCCAAAAAAAAATTGGCGAAGAAGTTCCAATTGGAGGTATTTTTGAAGGCAAAAAGTTTATTGGGAAAATAGCCAACATAAACAAAGACAATCACTTACATTCAAAAAAAGATGAAATAGTTACAAGAATTTTAACGCTTCAAGGTCAAGAAGAAGGGATTAATAAAGGCAATAAAAATATTGATTCCTATCACCGTAGAATTTACATTCACGGTACGCC
>JABJPZ010000051.1 GCA_018663635.1 Crocinitomicaceae bacterium | reverse complement strand
GCCGTTTTTTTATTGTGCATGAATTAAAACTAATGGAGACGCAGAGAATGGACAGAACTAATTACCAAGATCTATTTTTCATCGATTCAAATTTTATTTAAGCGCTCAGTGAGCATTTGTAATAAGTATAATTATCATCTTGCCAAGATGTTATTTAGGAATAATTTCCCGATTAACCAATTAATGCCAACAAGGATAGAATTTTCTTACTTATTCTTCACAATCCAATTCATTGCTATTTTCATCCCAGCATTTTTCACTCTTAGCTTCTCCACCTTCGTAGATCATTCGTTGCTTTAATTTGCCATTCTCGTGCCAAACCCTTTTAACACCATCTTGTTTGCCATCTGCTCTGTAATTCTCCTCGATATGTATCTGTCCATTGTCGTACCACCATTTTTGTGTTCCAACCCACAAGGTATCTGCTTTATAATTCCATTCATATTCCAGTTGTCCATTCTTGTACCATTTTCGCTCTATTCCATTTCGTTTGCCTTTAATATAATTTTGTTCACTTCGCTGTTGTCCATTCTCATAAAACCCTCTACATACCCCATCTACCACACCGTCTTTCCAATTAGATTCCCATTTGAGCTGACCGTTATCGTAATATTGTTTTTTGGCTTGCGCCAGAATACTTGAACCGAATCCAATCAATAAAAACACAAATAAGTAGTTCATCACATTTATTTTTAGTTGTACCCTAATATACTAACTTCAATTCTATTATTTCTCACCATCTATTAAAAGCGAATATTTAATTGTTTTATCTGGGTGTAAGCGATTTTTTAGTTGTTGTATTCTACTCAATGCCGTCCTATAAAATGGTTCATAACTTCTTATTGAGCATTCGAGGAATATTTCATGGTATTCGTCCGATTGATGCTGACAAGTTCGATATTATGTGTAATTTTACACCACTCCGCCTCCTTGCTTAGATTATTTAACTGCTCTTGAAATATAAGTTTAGGACCAATTTTGTCCGTTTTTTTATAATAGTACTTGCTTCGGCGGGTTCGTTTAGCACAAAAGCTCAACAGGATACATTGTTCTGGTTTGCGGCACCCGAAATTTCTACTTCTGTGGGAGACAGTCCGGTTCACTTACGATTACTATCGTACGATCTTGCTGCTACAGTCACCATCAGCCAACCGGCAAATGCTTTGTTTACGCCCATTGTAGTTAGCCTGTCGGCTAATAGTAATGACAGTATTGACCTAACACCATTTTTGGCAGAAATAGAAAGTCCTGCAGCCGATGTGATTTCGGTAAATGGATTGAAAATAGCATCAACAGCCCCGATTACGGCATTCTACGAATTAAATGCTGTCGGAAACAAAGAGATTTTCACACTTAAAGGGCAGAAAGGCATCGGAACGGAATTCTACACCCCATTCCAGCAAACCTGGGACAATGCTGTTACTACTCCTGCATCCTTTTCCTCTATTGATATTGTGGCTACCGAAAACAATACAACTGTACTAATTACACCGAGAACAACTGTTGTAGGACATACCGGCGGAGTTACCTATAACATTTTGCTTCAGGAAGGAGAAACATACAGTGCCAGAGATATAGATTTAAGCGCTGTTACATCACTTTCCGGATCGATTGTCGCTTCCGACAAACCTGTTGCGGTAACCTTATTTTCTGGTGCACTGGATAATGTTGGATGTACCTCATCAATGGGCGATCAGATTACCACATCTGCCTATGCAGGCAAAGACTTTATTGTTCACAAAGGAAATGCAATTGGCGACAAGATCTATATTCTAGCAACACAGAACGCCACATCCATAACGATTAACAACAGCGCAACAACTGGTGCATTAATTAATTGGGGAGAATCATACGCTTATGAGCTGTCGGATACGATAAACTACATTCAAACGTCTAAACCCGTATATCTTTGGCATGCTTCCGGCTATGGTTGTAATCTAGCAGGAGCACAGGTGCCAAATTTGTATTGTGCAGGTAAATATGAACAGTCATTTGTACGATCTTTCAGCGATTCGCTTGGGCTGCTTTTGTATACAAGGACAGGATATGAAGGGATGTTCGCTATCAATGGAAATACATCAATTGTAACGAGTGCAGATTTTAATCCTGTTCCAGGAACAGGAGGTGATTTTGTAGTAGGGCTAATCTACCTTTCTGTTGCAGATGTTCCAATTCACACGTACAACATGGTTGAAAATACCGGTGATGTATTTGGTATGGCTATTTTGTCTGGAGGAAGTTCGCAAGGAGCATCTTATGGTTATTTATCAGAATTTAATTCATATCCATTTGTAGCTGCAGGCGTTACCGACACAGTTTGCGCGAATACTCCTTTTACGATTAATGGAACAGTCGGTGGAGGGTCGGTAACCGGTGTTTGGGCCGGAACAGGATTTGGTTCTTTTATTTTACCAACAGATTCGCTCAATAATACCTATATGCCAAGCTCATTGGATACTATTGTAAGCCCAATCAGTTTAATTCTCACATCATCTGGTCCTTGCCCGGTGAATAGAGATACATTAATCCTGCACGTGGTTGCGGCACCCGTTGTGAATGCTTCGGCCGACCAGACGGTGTGTGCCAACAATGCTTCTGTTAGTTTGAATGGAGCAATTAGCGGTGGAGCAACAACCGGAATTTGGTCGACTATATCAGGTTCAGGAACTTTTGCACCGAATGCGACTACTTTAGATGCCAGCTACATTCCTTCTAGTGCAGATTCGATTGCAGGAAATGTAACATTGGTATTGTCTGCCACTAATTACGGCGCGTGTGACGTCGAAACCGATACGATGGTCATTACCATAACGAATGCTCCATTTGTGGATGCCGGTGCAGATACAATACGGGTATGCGCTAATAACCCCAGTCTTGATCTAACGGGATTTGTTGCAGGTGCCACTTCTACCGGTAAATGGAGTACCTCTGGAAACGGTCTTTTCACTCCAGATAACTTAAGCTTAATTTCGAATTATCAACCGAGCCCAACAGATGTTAATCTCGGTACAATCACATTGTATTTAGAAAGTTCCAATAACGGTGACTGTTCAAGTGCCGTAGATAGCATTATTGTGAAATTTACGGAGGAACCTTTGGTAAATGCAGGCATCAATATAATTGCTTGTACCAATGAAGCAACGATTAATCTTGATGGACTGATTTCGGGTCCAACATTGTCCGGAGTATGGAGCAATGGAACAGGAAGCTATTCGCCAAACGACAGTACGCTTAATGCGATTTATACACCAACTGCAGCAGAAGTTTTAGCAGGCAGTTTGTTGCTTACTTTAACATCAACAAATAACGGCACTTGTGTCGCAGAGAACGATCAGGTACAGATTGATTTTGTTGCACCGCCATTTGCCAATTTTAGTACTACCCAAGTTTGCTTGGGAGAATCAACAACCTTTACTGATTTTTCATTAGCTGGATTTGGAACAATTGTGAGCTGGGACTGGGATTTTGGCGACGGCAACGGCGATACGCTTCAAAACACAGTGCATACCTATTCGGATTACGGCACGCAAGATGTTGAGCTTATTGTGGGTTCAGATTTAGGTTGCGTGGATACAATGGTTCAGTCGATTGAAGTTTACGAATTACCTGTCGCTAACTTTACTTATGCTATAAGCTGCACAAACAATCAGGTTGTTATAGATTTCTCAGACAGCTCCTACACGACAAACGATAGCATAGCGTCGTGGTTTTATGATTTTGGTGGACAAGGAGTACAGGCTGTTCAAAACCCAACACAGTTGTTTATTGGAGACGGCAACTTTGTAATCTCCCAAATTGTAGAGACAGAATTCGGCTGTGTGGACACGGTTATTCAGGCAGTATACATCCCTCCCAGACCGGAAGCAGGGTTTTATTACAATACATCAAACGGTATGAACGTCGGTGCTGAATTTTCCTTTATTGATACATCTACTCACGCTGTAGCCTGGAGCTGGACTCTTGGAAATGGGGCAACTTCTATAGAACAGGATCCAACCACTACTTATTTCTCTAATGGGACATATGTTATTACCCAGTACGCTTTTGGGTCACTGGGGTGTGTAGACAGTATGAAGACAACAGTATTTATCAACACAATTACTTCGGAGGTGAATAGTTTGATTCCGAATGCTATCTCACCAAACGGAGATGGCAAAAATGATGTGTGGAAATTGGATTTTATCGACCTGATAAATCCAAATGCAGCCATTAAGGTTTTTAACAGATGGGGACAAACATTGTTTGAGTCAACGGGATACCAAACACCTTGGGACGGCACTTATCTTGGAGAAAAAGTGCCGGACGGAACGTACTATTACGTTATTGTAATTGGTGAAAATGAAGTTTACAAGGGCGCTATTTTGGTTTTAAGTAATAACACTGATTAATGAGCAAGTTATTTAACCTATTACTACTAATAATGATTACCACTAATGTGTGTGGTCAGCAGCGTTATGTTTTTTCAAATTTTCTCACCAACGACTATTATTTTAACCCAGCTATTGCGGGAAGTAAATTGTTTCATGTAGCTAATTTTTCATACAGAAATCAATGGGTTGGTTTTGATGAAGCCCCTGTAACGTTGAGTGGAAATTTTTACGGTTCAGTAAAAAACGAAGGAAAGCATGGATACGGTGTATCTATTGTTTCTGACCGAACAGGATTAACGCAAAACACAGGTTTTTACCTCAATTATGCCTACCATGTTCAGCTTACTGATAAACTAAAATTAGGCTTCGGAATAAAACCCGGTTATATGCAGTATAGGGTGCGTTTGTACGATGCTATATTGGCAGATCAAGGCGATGAGATATTAACTGGCAATATTTTGTCATCCAATGCTTTGGATTTATCAACCGGTTTTAATTTGTATTCTGATAAGTTCTTTTTAATGGCCGCCATGCATCAATTATTAGGCCCCGCCATAACGGTTACCACGTACAACGAAAATTTATCAAAGCACTTTACGGCAATTTCAGGTTACAACATCATCAGTGCGAAAAAGAAATTGGAATTTCAACCGAGTTTGATGATTAGATATGTTCAGCCATTACCTGTTCAATTGAGTTTAATGTTTAAAGCAACTTACCATAAAAAATACTGGGCGGGACTGATTTATAGAACGGGAGATGCTTTTGGTTTGGCGCTCGGCATGAAACTCAAGGAAAGACTCAATATTGGCTATTCTTTTGATTATTCCGTTGGCGGATTGCAGCCGTATCAGTCGGGTTCACATGAAATTGTGATTTCTTTTACGACCACAAAAAACAAATCAAAGCTGGAGTTAAAAGACGAAGAATTGAACAACAGCATTTTAAAAGGAAATGAAAAAAAAATAAAGGAAGAGTAGGAGGTATTCCTACAAAACAAATTTGTAATGAGGTGTTTTAAATATATCATTTTGTCTGCTTGCCTGCTGGTAGGTTCGCTGAACATCAAAGCTCAGGTTGATACGGTCTTTTGGTTCGCTGCACCTTGGGTAACTCCTGATCATGCTGGAAATCAGCCCATGGCGTTTCATTTTTCTACTTTTGCTAACGCAACTACAATTAGGTTAAGGCAGCCGGCCTCAGTATATGATACCTCGTTTACTGTAGCTCCCAACACACTTTTTACAAAATACGTGTCGCATTTACTGGATTCTTTAGAAAGTAAACCGGCCGATTCTGTTATTAACAGAGGGTTTGAAGTGTCTTCAGATTTCCCAATTGTGGCAGTCTATGATTTTCAGTCAACAGGGAACAACCCAGAAACCTACTCGTTAAAAGGGCAGAATGGGATGGGGTATGAGTTTGTAACTCCATTTCAGACGTTGTGGAATAATAAATATCTTGGTCCAGGACGGATTCAGCCTTATCAATTTTTCTCTGTTGTAGCCACAGAAAATAACACCACAATACACATAACCCCACGTTGTGATGTAGTGGGTGGACATCCGGCTAACGTAACCTATTCTGTGTTTTTGCCGAATGCTGGCCAGGTATATACTTGTCAGAATATCACCCAGATAACCAGTACTTTAGGAAGTAGTCTGGCTGGTTCTGTTATTACTTCGGATAAGAAAATTTCAGTTACGGTTAATGATGATTCGGTAAATCCTTCCGGAGGAGGAGGATGCTACGATTTATTGGGGGATCAGATTGTTCCAACAGATGTTATTGGCAAAGAATACATTGTTAATAAGGGATTTTTAAATGCTGGTTCTGATGAATCGGCCTTTATTGTTGCTACTGAAAACTTTACCTCACTTACAATTGATAACGGAGTTGTTGTTACCAATACCATTATTAACCAAGGGGATACCTATCAATACAGTATAACAGAACAGCTAACTTCTATTTCTTCTGATAAAAATGTTTATGTATTGCACATGTCGGGTTATGGTTGTGAGCTTGGTGAAGCTCTGCTTCCACCATTGAATTGTGCAGGATCAGATCAAGTAAGCTATGCAAGATCGAATGGATTTAGCTTTTTGCTCGATATACTGTGTCCAGCAGGAGCAGAAGGGAACTTCACAATGGATGGAGATCCAACAGCAATTCAGGCAACTGATTTCAATTCTGTTCCGGGAACAGGGGGCGCATGGATGGGAGCACAGATTCCATTTTCTATTGCTGAGGTACCCGTTGGTTCAGCGCCTTTGGTGGTCAATTCAACCGATTTGTTTTCATTGGGCGTAATTAATGGCAGTGCAACGGGAGGTTGTCTGTATCACTATTTATCTCAATTCAATAGAAAAGTGTTTACCCAGGCTGGCTCTGACACTACGTATTGCACAGGTGATTTTCCAATTGACCTTAATGGTTCGATTACTGGGGGAACAACCACTGGTTCCTGGCAAATACTAAATGGAACAGGCACTTTAAATAATCCTACAAATTTGGTCACGACATACGAACCAACTGTTTCTGATTTTGCTCAAGGAACACTAACATTCGTTTTAGGATCGTCAGGAAACTGTGATCCGATTTTTGATACAGTAGTGGTTAGTTTTGTAGCGTCTCCTGATGTGACAGCGGGAATAGACGATACCTATTGTAAGAACAATATTGGGTCAATTCCAATAGAAGGCACACTTCAATTTGCTGCAGGTTCTGACTGGTCTGGTGGTTCAGGTGGAGCTTTTGGTAATGTTGGAGACCTAATAACAACCTATACGCCATCACCGGCTGATTTAGCTGCAGACAGCGTTGAATTATACCTAACATCTGCAGGAAGTTTCTTTGCCTGTCCTAATGATGAAGATACGCTAGTGATTCACTTTACTGATCCACCATCTGTACTTGCAGGAGCCAGTCAGGTAGTCTGTGCCAGTACCGATAGCGTGTTTCTTGCGGGCAGCGTAGCAGGAGCTTCCACTACAGGGGTTTGGACAACCTCTGGGTCAGGAGCATTTACCCCTTCTGATAGCGACCTGAATGCAGCCTACTTAATTACTCCGGGAGACACGACTGCTGGTAGTATTACTTTTACTTTATCATCAACCGGCAATGGCAGTTGTTTGGCGGTTCAAGACAGCTTAACGGTAACCATATTAGATCGGCCACAAATCGAAATTACAACTGCAGATTCCGTTTGTGCGAATGTAGCGACAATTGACCTTACAGGAACAGTTACCACTGGATTCTCAATTATCTGGAACGTTTATGGTTCGGGCGGTATTGCACTTCCTACGGCGCTTAGTACAACTTACATAATCAGCCCGATTGATACAGCGGCCGGATTTGTTGATATTGTATTAGCCACTTCTGGAGGGATTTGTCCTACAGAGGAGGATTCTATGCGGGTTTTCTTTGTAGAGCCACCCAGAGTCAACGCCGGTATAGATCAAGATTTTTGTGCAAATGAGCCCGTGCAGTTGAATGGCGCATTAACTGGGTCGGCTCTTGGGGCAAACTGGACATCAACAGGAACGGGTAGCTTTTCACCAGGTAGTGCGTTTCTTACTACATTTTATAATCCATCTTCTTCCGATGTAGCTCTTGGAACAATAAATTTGGTCCTTACTTCTTCGGCTGATTTTGGTTGCCTTCCTGATGATGATACTTTGATGGTAACATTTAAACCTGCTCCAGTAGCAGAATTTACCGCTACTCAGTCTTGTTTTGGAGAGAATACGGATTTTACAGACCTCTCAACTACCTCCGACGGTACGATTAATTCTTGGTCATACGACTTTGGTGATACGGCCACCTCAATTGCGAGCACTCCCGCTCATAATTATCCAGGTGCTGGAACCTATATGACCACTTTGATTGTGAGTTCTACCAACGGTTGTTATGATACGACGGTACATGCAGTGATTGTTGATCCAATACCTCTAGCTGCATTTAATGTTAACACGATTTGTGAGGGAGATGTCGCACAATTTACAGATGCTTCCTTTATCTCTTCGGGTAGCATAGTAGGATGGACCTGGGATTTTAACTCTGGAGCTGGTTTAAGTACAGATCAAGATGCGGAATTTATATTTCCTGCATCAGGTTCTTATCCGGTTCATCTTATAGCCATTTCTGACTTAGGTTGTTCAGGAGAGGTTATCACAAATATTGACGTGTTAGAAGGTCCTTTAGCTGATTTTACGGTTGCTCCTAATCCTGCGCTTGCGTTGGAGGATGTGTATTTCTACGACCAATCGACGAATGGACCAATAGTAGATTGGTACTGGGATTTTGGTGATGATATTGGCGGTAATAATCAAAATGAAGTACACGACTATGCCAATGGAGGTTCATACGAGGTTATATTAATGGTAACTGATTTAAACGCCTGTACGGATTCTATTGCGCAGACTATTCACATTTCTCTTCTGCCTGTTTTACCAACCGCATTTACGCCTAATGGTGACGGGGAGAACGATGTCTTCCTAATTAGAGGAGGGCCATTTGATGCGGTTGAATTCAATATTTACAATAACTGGGGACAACTTATTTTCCAAAGTTTTGACCCTGAATTGGGTTGGGATGGCAAATTCAACACACAGGATGCTCCTTTGGGTGTTTACACCTGGACCTTTACGGTTCAATTAGCTGGTGGACGCGTAATCGTAAAAGAAGGGGATGTTACTTTAATGAGATAATGAATAAGAGCATTTTTATAATAGCAATACTACTGATGACTGCCACTGGAAGGGTGTCGGGACAAGATTTTCATATGTCTATGTATGATGCGGCACCAACATTTCTGAATCCTGCTATGACAGGAGTATTTAATGGAGACTGGAGGATACACACGCACTATAGAACACAATGGAAAGCAGTCAACTTCAAACCATATACGACATCATTAGTGAGCTTTGATGCACCGTATAAAAACTGGGGTTTTGGCGGCCAAATTGTCAATTACAGAGCGGGTATTGGTAATTATAATGCGTTGCAAGGGTTGATGTCTTTGGCGTATACTGTTCCATTAGACGGGGATAAGAAACACAATATTTCTCTGGGAGCTCAGTTTGGTCTTACGCAAAAATCAGTCGAGTATCAACTTCACTCATTCAATAATCAATATACTACGGCGAATGGCGGGGGATTCAATACAGGAATATCTAGCGGAGAAGATTTCGCAAGTCAATCGATTATTTTACCAGACATGAATACGGGGGCACTTTATTTTTATAGTGGTCAACAAAGCAGGCTTAATCCTTTTGTTGGGTTTTCAGCATTTAACTTATTTCGTCCAACTGAAAGCTTTCTTGTGATGGACAATACCTTACCTATCAGGATGTATGTGCATGGAGGAGCTAGAATAAACGTTTCTGAAACCGTTTATCTGCTACCGAAAGCTTTGTGGATGAAGCAGCAGGAGTTTAATGAACTGACCATTGCGCTGGATGCAGGTATATATATGAAGGCTGCAGAAATGTATTTGTTGACTGGGCTTAATTACAGAAATAGCGATGCCTTAATCTTTTTCTTAGGGGCTAAAAAGTTAAATTATATTGCGAAGATTGGCTACGATATTAACACGTCTTCTTTAGCCCCGGCTTCCACCGGTAGAGGAGGCTTAGAAATTTCCTTTACCTATATGAGTCAAAAGCCAGGGTCTAAAAACAAAAAAATCTGTCCAAAGCTATGAGTCGATATTGCGTGTTTTTCTTCATTTTTTATTTGATTTTTCTCGCAAACATGGGATTGGGGCAATCAAAAAAAGTTTGGCTGTATCACGCAGATGATTTTTATAGTCAAAGTGATTTTGTATCGGCGTTGAAGTATTATCAGTTGACCATTGATGACACAACAGCTATGAAATTCAAATTGCTACCATACGAGGTGGTTCTTTCAAACCAGAAAACCACAAAGGATTCCAATAAAATTTCTTCGTTTAAAAACGTTGCGTTATTGGATTATGTAAATCATCAAATTGCCATGTGCTACAGAGGAATTTATGATTACAGTGCCGCTGTAGAATGGTTTAAAATATCAGCAGAAAAGGGCGCTTACATTGAGGATCAATATTATTATGCCAATTCATTGATGCAAGTGAAAGCATACGAAGATGCCTTAAATGCCTACGAAAAATACCTTCGGCTAGAAGATAAATCTGACCAGTTTGTAAAGAAAGCGCAGCTCGATATGTCTGGGTGCCATTATGCAATGAATCCGGGAAATATAAAAAAGGAGGTATTCGTACAACTTGCTGATACGACAGTTTTTAATAAAGGAACTGCCGCTTTTGGAGCAATGTATTGGGGATCAGAGAATAAGCTAGTTTTTGCAAGTGCTAGAGACCACGGTGTTGTTGTCGATCCTAATAAACAAGAATCAAAATACTTGTGTGATTTATACTGGACAGAGCGTATTGAAATTGGGAAATGGGGCAGAGCCCATAATTTTGGAAGACCGTTAAACTCATCTAAACATGAAGCGTCTGGTTGTTTTAACAATGGAGGAACGATTTTCTTTACAAAATGGAGCGATCTGGATAAAGGTGTAAAACACATACACGCGGCAAAAATGCTAAACATGAAATTTTTTGAGGCATATACGTTAGATACAAATGTGAATTTAGACGGATACAGCAGCATTAACCCCTATGTAACAATAGATGGTAAATGGCTCTACTTTTCAAGCGATAGACCTGGTGGAGAAGGAGGTATGGATTTGTGGAGGATACGAGTTGCACCTAACGGCAAAACAATTGGGGAGGCACAAAATTTAGATGCTCCGGTTAATTCTGAGTTTGATGAGGTGACGCCGTTTTACCATGAGTCAACCGGAACGTTGTTTTTCAGTTCGAATGGGCATAAATCCATTGGTGGGCTTGATGTTTTTAAGAGCGCATTTGATCGGGAAGCTGAATATTTTGGTAAACCTCGAAATTTAGGCCAACCCATAAATTCGAGTAAAGATGATGCATACATGATTTGGGACAATCTATTAAAAACAGGTTGGTTGTCAAGTGATAGGCAAGAGTGTGATGGTGGCCATTGCTATGATATTTATCAAATTACCAATGCACCGATAAAGATTTCTATCGAAGGTTTTGTATTTGACGACGAAACAGAAGAACCCATTACAAATGCTACAATAGAAATTAGAGACGTAACGTATCAGCTAGAGCCATTAACGGTAAATACTGATGAAGAGGGTTTTTATGAAACCGAGCTTGAACAAAATGTAGAAATATTTATGAAGGCGACAAGTAAGGGGTATTTCGCAGATGCGGCCAGTCAGTCGACCAAAAACATAACAGAGACAACGGTATTGGTTCAGGATTTCTTTCTGAGAAAAATACCTGGAGATGAAATTGCAATTGAGGGAATTGAATACGATTTTGATTCTGACCGATTGAGGCCTAAATCGAAAGAAATTCTAGATACGCTAGTTGAGTTTTTGCAGCTTAATAATAATTTAATTGTTCAGATAAATTCTCATACGGATAACCGTGGAAACAACGAATACAACATGGATCTTTCCAAGAGAAGGGCAAAATCATGTGTCGATTATCTTATTCTGAAAGGAATTCCTCAAAAGCGATTAATAGCGAAGGGTTACGGAGAATCAAAACCAACTCATCTATTGGACGACAATAAAGATCCTATTTTTGATTCGAATGGCAACAGAATTTACCTTACTGAGGAATACATCAACAGCACGCCCTCTTCTAAGAAGAAAAAAATGCTTCACCAGCGGAATCGAAGAACCGCATTTAAAGTAGTGGGCGAAGGTTTTCAAGTCGAAAGCGGAAATTTGTAATCAGAATTTCAGCTTACTGCTATTAAAGTATTTCTATTCCTGTTTGGTCCACACTGTAGTTAGGTGATATTTACACAAGTTTTTTACAGAAATTATAACTGTATTAATACTTATTAGCTCGTATATGGCAATAAGAAGGACATTTATTTGTAATTGGTTATTTTACCGATTACAATCAACGCATTATCGAATATCTCAATTCAATTCTTTGACCGTCGCCTTTTATAGTTAGCTTGAAATCGAGATTCATACGTTAAAGTCACGTAGTTACTTAAAAATATTTCCATGATTAAATTAAATACAGCATGTTTTTTGAAACAGATTTTCACCTTAATTACACTATTCCTGTTCGGTTTTGCATACAGTCAAACCTATGTTCCAGACGATAATTTTGAAGCACTTTTAGAAACATACGGTTGGGGAAATGGTGTTATTAATGACGATATGGTTCCTACTTCTAGTATTGATACGATTCAAAATCTTTACTTGGATGGATCCAGTATTTCAGACCTCACGGGAATTGAAGATTTTGCTGCGTTAGCCGTATTAAGTTGTGCCAATAATTCACTTTCGAGTTTGGATTTTTCAAGTAATCCTAATTTGTATTATTTAGTTTGTAATAACAATCTCTTAACAAGTTTGGATGTAACGAATAATCCTTCCCTGCTATTACTGAATTGTGGAGATAATCAGCTCATTGAGCTAGATGTATCCAACAATTTATCGCTGTTTGAATTGGAGTGTTATGAAAACAGCCTGAATGGGTTGGATGTGCGTAATAATGTGATGCTTTCACTTTTGTACTGTGATGGAAATCAAATCACAGAGCTTGATGTTAGCAGAAGCACTATTCTTTCAGACCTAGGCTGTCAGAGCAACCAACTCACTTGCTTGAATGCTAAAAATGGAAATAATACGGGAATAATTTCGGATAATTTTCATGCGGAGAACAATGCCTCTTTAACCTGTATAGAAGTAGATGACCCAACTTGGTCAACTGCAAATTGGTCAAACATTGATGCCGGCGTTGCTTTTGATGTGAATTGTTCAAATTCCTGTTCTTCAGTTGGGATTCCAGAATTTAATCCTCGACCAAAGAAGCTTCTTCGAATTGTGGATTTTCTCGGCAGAGAAACGAAGTTAAAACCAAATACGCCACTAATTTTCCTGTATGATGATGGGTCTGCACAGCAGGTGATCAGGGACTATTAGTTGATGGTCTATAGATTAAAAATAATTTGCGAAATCTCATCTGAGAATTGGATAAGCTGAAGACTACCTATTCCAATAAAAACGTTTCAGACAATAATGGGTTGTGATCCGAAAAAAGGCGAGGTAAGACTTTTGTTTTGCTGATTTTAAATTCATCAGTGGAGTAGATATAGTCTATTCTAAACGGTAGAACATCTGCCCAGTACCTAGTAGCACCAAGTCCGAATCCGGCTTCCAGCCAGGCGTCTTTGAGATAGCCCCTTAATTGAGCATGAATGGGTAGCTCAGCCGTTGAGTTAAAGTCGCCTGCTAGGATAGTAGGGTCTTTAAAACGTTTAACCAGGGAGTTGATTTTCTCTAGCTGTAAATTTTGCTTACTTACCTGCTTGGTATAGGTGCGTAACAAGTTTTTCAACTCTTGGACGCTGGTAATGTTACTCACATTTTGAGTAGTGATTTTGGGTGGAGCAATATGGATGCCCAAAATATTAATGCGTTTTTCATTTCGGTTCTTCAATTCTGCAAACAAGCACTTCCATGCGGGCGGAAGATTTTGACTTTTTTTCAACGAAAGCGACCATTCAGCACCGTTCAGCAAAAGGATGCCTAGCCCCCCATGAGATCGGCCATCATAACTCGTCCATTGGTAATTGTTGGGCGATACATTAAGCTGATTTGCAAGGGATTGAAGTTGGTTCTTGCTGACTTCCTGAATTACCGCGATGTCTGGATTTACGGAATCTAATAAGCGGACAGCTAGCGTTATATTATGGGGAGATTGTTCAGGTTCTTTCAGTGCGCCAGCACGCTCTATATTCCAGGTTAAAACACGAATAGTTGTAGAAGATTCAGGAACACTGGGGCACCACGAAATCCAATGGTCGTAATACTTTACAGAAGCCATAATCAAAACCAAAATAAGTAACATTCGACTTAATCTATTTCTTCTAAAGAGCCATATAAAAAAGTAATAGACAACAACGACGACGCTGAATACAGGAGTAACGGAAATGAGTAAGGTGAAAACGGAGTGAATGCTAGATAGATAAGTGCCGAAAAAAATAAGCAATACCCAAAAAAAGAGTGGAAGCCACAAAAACAAGAACAATAATGGATTAAATGCTTTCAGATTCAGCCGATTTAAATGGATTTATTGTGACAAATTTAGTTTGATTTTATGGTGTTTTCGCTCTTCACAAGTATAAAAAAACACATTAGGATGTAAACAATCTGCACCGCTGGGTGTTACTAAAATAAAAATCATGAAAATTTTTCTAATCATTTTTGTTTCCCTCTGTATCGTCTTCTTTACGTTACAAGGTTTTATTATGACCAGCACTAGTAATACCGAAAAATACCAGTACGAAGTTGTGAAAGAATACGACGATTTCGAAGTTAGAAAATACCAGGCAGCTCTTTTTTCGAGTGTAGATCTTTCGGGAGACAGCTATGAGTCCAATTCGGGTACAGGGTTTCGAATTCTGGCGGGTTACATTTTTGGTGGAAATCAAACAGGAGAAAAAATTGCAATGACATCTCCAGTAGCGATGCAGTTAAATGATTCCAATCGTAAGATGTCATTCATGGTGCCGTCAAATTATGACAAAAAGCGGTTACCAACTCCGAATAACGAAAGCATTTACTTCGAAGAAAAAAAGGAATGTATGATGGCTGCCATTCGATTTGGAGGGTGGGCGAATGACAAAAAAATTGAGGCGCACGTTACTCAGCTAAAGAAGTACCTGGAAAAAGAAGGCTTAGCACACAAAAATAATTTCTCCTATTTTGGTTACAACCCACCCTACGAGGTTGTAAATCGAAGAAATGAAGTGGTAGTTGAATTAACCGAGTAATTAGTTTTACTCGAGCAAAGCAATTATTTAGTGATGGGTCGCCACACTTTCCAAAGAATTTGAATACATACCTTATGAAAGAGCTCCGGCATTTCTTCACGCAGTAATTTTTCCATTTTTGCTGGACGAAGGTCTTCTTGTGCAAACAAATCCAGGGGCCAGTCGCAATCATTCAATTCATTAGCAATGTCGACATTTCGAATTCCCAATGTTTTGATGGTTAACACTTCCAAGTTGTCTTCTAGCTTTCTGCTGTGAATGTAGCTCACCGAGCTAATGGTATCCATCGGGGCAATTTTGTTGATGTGTGAGCAAGAAATGATTCGTTGATCTACGACTTGTTTTAAATCCTTTAGTGCATTAGCAAGTGTAATGGCCAAAACGAACCCTCCACAAACAATAATGTCCTTTTTTTGGTACCGTAAATAGTTGAAATGAACCGGATGTGTATTTCGGAAAAGAGTAGTGAAAAGTAAGTTTTCACTTTCACCCAGATGACGACTTGCATCATGAATAAGCAATTCGTTACTCGAAATTTTATGACAGTTTATGGAGTGTTCTGATAGATTGGAGCAGTCAATAAAGTCTGTCAAAACGGTTGTGTCTTTTGTTGCTAAAGTTTCATGTAGCTTTGAATTTTCTGGTAAAGACAGCCTTATTTTAGCTTCCAATTCGTCAATCTTCGGGAATAGTGTTTTTCTTTTAAAAGACAATATCCGTTCAGAATTTTGATTCAATAAGATGTGTCTGCTGGTGATGACACTTCGGCGACCATCTGAAGTATTTCTCAGTTTTTCAATAAATATGTAACACCTAAAAGTATCTCCCGCGTGTGCAGGTTTTTCGTAAACAACCTCTTCTAATCCTAAATGCAATAAACAGGTTTCTGAAAATGGCTCAACTGCCATGCACAAGGTAAGATTGAGCATTGCGGAAAATGGCAATAGCTTTTTGGGTAAGCCCAAATGCTGACTAAACACATCACTGGTTTCAATAAAATTCCCCATGGGTACCAACGAGGACCACAAGGTTGTCCAAGATTCATCAACGGATATTTCATATGGGCAAGGCAGTGCCTGGCCCTCGTATACTGTATTCAAATCAAGCCCATATTTAAAGGTTCTTGGCCGAATACTATTGGCCGGAATTCTTTTCTTTTTTACTTTTTTTAGTAATTGTCGTTTTATCTTTTTTTCAACCGGTGGGCCGATAAATTCTCCTGATTTGTTAATTGAACAACCTCCTGTATAACCGTTTAATTTGTCTGTTAGAGATTTTTTTTCTTTTTCGCTTATGGAAAAGCAATTGTTGACAATGTCAATATGGTCGGGATGTAGAATTAGCTTTCCATCACTACCAATATCAACGGTTTTTTCACAATCGGCATAAAAAGCTGCGTAATCATGTATTTCAGTGAATGGTGAGTCAATAAAAGGCAAACCAGCACTTTTGGCAGCAAGCATCACCAGATTGCTGATGAAGTTGACATTATCTTGATTCATACTTGCATTACTGTCTGCAAACAAGTCGAAAAGACCCAGTGCGATAGCTGTAATTCTATTGGACGAGGAAGTGATTCGATTGATGTGAACAGTGGAGTACACAGTCTCAATGAGCGGAACAATTTCAAATACTGTTTGACCTGTACTTAATTCTTCTTCCATGTTTTGGAGCCAACGGTCGATGGTTTGAATGTTTTCAACACGATTAATCATGGGAAGCATAATGCCATCAAATACTCCAAGGCTTAAAAGCTCCATGTCTTTTTTTAATTCAGCTTCGTTTCCAAAATCGTTTACACGGAGTAATATTTTTCTATCTAGTTCGCCCAAAAGTGTTGCTTGTTGTTTGATGTTCTCTCTGGCCATTTCCTTTAATTCGTTGGGACAACCATCTTGGAGATCCACTACGTAGCAGTCTGGCTTACTCCAGGTTTTGAGTTTTTCAAAAACAAAGGATTTATGAGGTAAAACAAAAAAATAGCTAGAACAAGAGGAGATGGCTTTTTTGGAGGTAAAGGCAATAGGCTGTAGTTTTTCCATGGGTAATAAAGGCTTTAATAATTAGATTATAAAGATAAAATGGATTTGCGCGGACAGCTCTATACGCTGTCATTTTTACAGCCAGGTTCATGGCTGAAAAAGACCGCTTCGTCATTTTGTTTATTTTAGGAACGTAGAAATATCCAAATAGTGGCCTGTAGCACGTTAATTCCTATGGATGGTTTATGTTGGATTAATTATTATTTCCAAGATAGAAACACGACTACAAAGTGCTGGTTTTACCTTCTGAAATGAAAACTTTTCAATTAAAATTCAGCTGTTGTATTGGAACAAAAATTCTTCAAATATTTCCAGAATTTCAGGCATGTTCTTTCTGCCAAAACCGATTCGTGTATGTGCTTGTCCGTATTCGAATAATTCTCCGGGTAGTAGCATGATTCCAGTATCTTTCACCAACTTTTCGGCAAAATGTAATGCGGTTTCTGGCATGTTCAGTCTAACAAAGGCCGTTGAACCCGAAACGGGTGGATGAAAACTAATGAGCTGTTCGTGCCGTTGATGAAATGCGGCAAAGTGTGCGCAATTATCAATTATTTTGGTCAGATTAGGTTGGAGTAGGCTATCCATATTGTTAAGTGCAATCGTAGCCAGTATTTCACTGGGAGCACTATTACAGATGGACAAGTAATCCTTAAATTTCTCTACTTTTTTCAACAGCTCTTTATTCTTGGAAGTAATCCAGCCGATTCTTAAACCAGCGAGCCCAAATGTTTTAGAGGTACCCCATAAGCTAACGCAATTGTCATACAAATCACACATTGCAGGTAGGTCTGGAGCATCTGGTCGCGTTAAAAATCGGTACATCTCATCCGAAAATACGGTGATGTTGTGGTGGCTAGCCAGCTCTATTAATTCGCGGTATTCACTTAAAGTTGGACTGTAACCAGTAGGGTTATGTGGAAAGTTTACGACGATGAGTTTCGTTTTATCAGAAATCAATTTTTTGAGGTCCGTAATATTGAAATCCCATTTTCCTGCCTCTTCGCTTGGCTTCCAAGGTACGATTGCACATCCCAAATCTTTAGCAACCTGATAAAGAGATTGGTATGATGGCAGCATGCAAACAACTTCATCCCCTTTTTCCAATAAAACGTTCATCAATATGAAATTGGCTTCACCGGGTGATGCGACGACAATTTCATCCATTTGAATGGTTTGATAATGTGTCTGTATAGCTGCACGAAGCGGGTCGCTTCCAATGGTTTCGGTATAGCCGAGCGTTAGCTCATTCCAACTGTTTTGCTCTTTGTCGGATGCAAGGTCTAGTACATCTTGCATGGCGTAACCGTCGCAGTCGGAACTCGATAATAAATATTGGGTGGTAAACTCGTACCTTGCAAAATACCGTTCTACTGCGAAATCTTTGATTTTCATAATTGGGCCATTTTAAATACGGTAATTTACAATAACTTATGTGTTTTATCAGCCGTTTGTATATGGTGTATTGCTAAAATTAGTGTTAGGAAAAGAGCAATTTTGTATCTTGAGGCATTAGCAATTTCAATCATTAAACAGACAATGAGAAACCTTTTTTCTTTTATAGACATGGATAGTAATGATCAATCTGTTCAGGATTTTGTAGAAGAAATGTATCTAAAGGATCCCAAATATTCCTGTAATGCAGCATCAGAAATAAACATCAAAACTCCTCAGGACAACTCGGTAAATCACCATTCCACATTACTGAAAATAGGATTTGAAACGGTATCCGATCGAGTAGCTATTTTTAGTTTCGACATGGGTTATGATGCCGAATTTAAGACGTTGATGCTTGATGATCCAATATTAGATTTGCTTGAAATAACGAGTAGGGAAGAGTTAAAAAGTGTGCTGGGCGCTCCTTTTAAGAGTAAGGCGTATTTCGATCAATACTTGTATCATGATAAAATTGTGATAGGTGCATTGTCTTACCCGAAAGGTGGAGATACGATCACTTCCTATCATTTTGGTTCTAGAAAAATTTTTTCAGACCCGAAATTAATTCCAAATCGGTTTGGGTTTAGTTTAGAGTCTGTCACCTTGTTGGAACGCAATGAATAACGGGCATTGTCAGTATACAATCATCGTTTTAGAAGTATGACCAATCTGGATTAGATAGCTGCCTGATTTGAGATTGCTGATGTCTACATTTTCAAATTTCATAACGGCTCCTGCTTGCAAGATTCTGCCTGTGAAGTCAAAGATTCGATAGTTCATTTTTTGGTCTGTAGGCGATGTAAGGCGTATGACTCCTTGGGCAGGATTTGGATAAAAGGACCAATCCAACTCTTCAGATTCACCAAGACTGGTACTGGTTTGATTGATACCAAGACGAACCGTAGGAGTTGAGTTTACGTAAAACCAGTCTATTTGGTCTGGGGTGTACAAGGACGTAAAATCGGGAGAGTACTGTGCCATTTGCACTTTAAGTTGTTTCGTGCCTGTATTGCCGACCATTCCAACATAATAAGACAATGGGTCAGTTACCAAAGGCGGAGAGAAAAATAGCGTAACTGTGTCTCCTAAATCGTCCGAGTCAATAAAATGTGTGGGAGTGGAAGCTACTGGAAATAAGTCGTAATCGTACATGCTAAAGAATATTTGCGCACCAATTTCTGTACTTGAATCCACCACGACCGAAGCTGAAGTAATTTGGCAGACATTAAGAAACTCGTATATATTACCCAATTCATAATTAGAGGTGCTTCCAATCCATCCGTTGGTGCCGGAATAGCTGCCGTCGTCTCTTTGGTATAAAAATTCAGTTACTTGAATAGATTGTGTGGCTGTATTGTTTCCAGGAATGGCATCCACACTGTCTTGATACATGACGAACAAAAATGTGTACGTATCTACTGCGGGGGCATTGAAAGGCGTTGAAATTTCTATACTGTCTGTTGTGCCACTCACCACGGTTATGACTGGACTATTGTTGTCGTAGACTGTATCGTTACTCGAATTGATCACTTTGAGGTTGACATAAACGCCCGTATGATCATAGCTTCCAATGTTATCCAAGTAAGCTTTACATGTTAAGCCTTGCGCTTGCGGAATCGGCATCTTGTAATAGGAAAGGAAGTAATCTTTTATAAAAGCGTCGGTTAGTGCTAAATCGTCTGCAGCTTTATTTGAATAGGCAAGGACAATAATCACGAGAGCTAGAATTAATTTTTTCATTTCGTTACTGTTTAAAGTACAATAACAATTAGTGGTAACAATTGTTTTGAAAAGAGGAGGGAACATTCAAATTCTTGAAAAATCGGATTTTGTATCTAGGTAATTTTATTATTTTTGACTGCCCTAATCAGTACTCAATAAAATTGCAGAAGATCAAGCTTTTCTTGTTATTTTTTGTCTTATCCAATACTTCTAGTTGGTCTCAACTGGATTACCTTGTAAATTCCTATAAACCAACTGAATATCATTCTGCTCCACAGGTGCTTTCTATTGCGCAAGATTCCAATTCAATTTTTTATTTGGGTTTAAAAACGGGAGTGCTGGTATTCGACGGTATTCGTTGGGAGGTGCTTGAAGTTGGAGATGAGCAAGCCGTGTGGAGTCTAAAAGAAGAGCGAGGCAGGATATATGTTGGTTCCGACAGAGATTTTGGATTTCTAGAACAAGTCGATACGGTTGCTGCAGTTTTTAAGTCATTGGCTCCCGATTCTTCTGTTGGTAGGGTAGAACGGATCCTTTTTGATACAAAAGGGAAAGGCTACTTCCAGAGCAGCAACCAAGTATACACTTATTTCGATGGTAAAACAGAAAGCCTCAATTGCGTGTCTGCTGCAGACGAGATCTTTTTTTGTTTTTTAGTGGAAGACACGCTGTATGTGCAACTAAAAGAGTTGGGCCTTCAAAAATTAATTGGGAATAAACTGGAACCAATTTATACGGGCTTTGGTCTGGCCAGAAATAAGATTTTAGCGCATACACAGTTCAAGGGGAAACATTTGCTTGCTGTTGACGGAGTTGGGTTGCTGACTGGAAAGAATTTGGATCAGCTTTCGCCCGTTAACAGTCTAAATTTCAATATAAATTTGATTCATGCCTTGACGCCGACCAGCGGGAACTTATTGGCGGTTGGAACAATTGGAGAAGGAGTTTATTTGCTAGACGCGAACCTCAATTTTGTAAAAAACATCAATGCAAATAGTGGCCTGAACGATCAAGTTGTGAATACACAGTTTTGCGACGCGGACGGCAATTTATGGGTAGGGGGCAATTACGGTTTCAACTCGATTTTGGTCAATACCGCAGTAACTGCGATTCTTCTAAAAGACCACGGGTTAAGTAGCATTGAGGATATTTTAGAATACCAAAACAACTTGTATCTGGCAACCCAGAGTGGCGTTTATAAAATGACGCAACACGCAGGTCGTGTTTCATTTGTTAAGATTCCGGTTATCGATAACGATACTTATGGACTTTTAAACTTCGATTCTGGGTTAGGGAAGTTGTTGATGATTGCAGCGAACGACGCCATCTATTCTTGGGATGGTGAAGCGATGCACAGATATGCCGATTGTGGCCCTTATGGTTTGATTGCGGATGTAATGGACACCAATCGCCTAATTGTAGGTAACTACAACGGATTATCTGCTATTCGCTGGAATGGAACTTCTTTTATTGACGAAGGTTACATCAAAGGCGTTGATCTGGATATTCCTTCTATGGCTTACGATAAAAACGGCTGGTTGTACATCGGGACAGAAAATGACGGTTTGCACCAATGCATTCCGATTGCAGAAAAGATGGAACTCATTGCACAGCCAGAATTTAACAACAATCATGTGGTTGTGCGTAACATCAATGACACGCTTTATGTGGGAACGGAAAACGGGTTGTATCGGCAATATGCCACCGGATGGGAAAAGCTCGCGCTTTCGGCTGAAGTTTGCAGCTTTGAAGAATACGGTGTACACCGTGTTTTTCAATTCAGTAATGATCTGGTGGGCTTGGCATTGTATAATGGGTTCGATTTCGAGCTCGGCTGTTGGTCGTTTGACGGAACAATTCACCCGCTTAATCACGACCTGAAATTGCACAGGTCGTTGCCTCATGCAGGTTTTGCAGATGACAAAGGTAAATTTTGGTTGGGTGGAAATGATCGACTGATTTGTATCGATACGGACTTCGAACACCACTTGTTGATGCCCAGAAAAACGTTTGTTCGGTCTTATGCTAAAAATGGAAAAAATCAGGTTAATCTATCCCGCGCAGATGTACAATTCAAATACAGTTCGAGTACGTACACCTTTCATTTTTACCAAAATGACTTTTCAAATCCGAAAGAAAACCAATATTCCTACAAATTGATTGGTCAGGATGACACCTGGTCGTCTTGGTCAACACAGCCCTTTGCAAGCTACACGAACCTGATAGAAGGGAACTACGAACTAATGGTGCGCGGCAAAACTGCGCTGGGCGAACCAGCAATCGGCTCTTCCTTGCATTTCGAAATATTACCGCCTTGGTATCGAACGTGGTTGGCATTTTTGGGTTATTTCATCTTATTTGTATGTAGCGTCTGGTCTGTGGTCCGCATCCAAACCAGGCGTTTGAAGGTGCGTCAGAAAGAGTTGGAAGAAGAGGTAAGCAAAGCTACTGTGGAGATCAGAGAACAAAAAGATGAAATAGAAACCCTTTTTGAAGAAGTGACCGATAGCATTCGTTACGCGAAACACATTCAGAACTCGATATTGCCATCTGATGTATTAATAAAAGAGGCTTTCCCAGATCATTTTGTTTTGTACCAGCCTAAAGACATTGTTTCAGGTGATTTTTATTGGTCTGCAATTAAAAATGGAAAATCGTTTATGGCGGCAGTAGATTGCACGGGTCATGGGGTTCCTGGGGCTTTTATGAGTATGCTAGGGGCATCCGGTTTGAATAATGCGGTCAACGATCAGAATATTCAGAATCCCGGAGAAATATTGGACGCATTAAGCAATTACGCACATGTTAATTTGAATAAAGACAGAATAGAAAACAAGGTAAACGATGGCATGGATATGAGTCTGATTTCAATTGATTCGGCTTCAAATATTTTAGAATACGCAGGAGCATTTAATCCGGCTATTGTGGTAAGAAATGAAGAGCTCATTTTGTTGAAAGGAAATCGACAATCTGTCGGTAATTCTATGGATTTGGGCTTGTTTAAATCTCAAAAAATGAAACTCAAGACGGGCGACATGATTTATTTGTTCTCCGATGGATACCAGGATCAATTTGGTGGCGATCGAGGCAAAAAGTTCATGATGAAAAATTTAAAGCAGCTCTTTGTTCGAATAGCACACATGGATACAAACAAACAGTTGAAGGTATTACAAGACTCTTTAAACAAATGGAAAGGCAATTTCGAACAGGTCGATGACATTTTGGTAATTGGAATTTTGTTTAACTAATAAACATAACTATGAAAACAATTTACGTTTTATTTACAGTACTACTTACTAATGCCGTTGCCTACGGGCAGTACTTCAACAAATTGTCTCAAACAGAAGATTTGAACGACAACTTTAAGAACCATGCGTCAATTAAAACATCGGATGGAGGATACATCGCCGTTGGCGGATATTATTTAAGTATCAACGACTACGATCAAATATCGGTTGTGGTCAAATACAATGCTCTGGGTGATACGCTCTGGACAAGGAAATTGGACTTTCCATCAGGAACTCACCTGGCCATGGCTTATTTCAGTGATGTGGCAGAATCGGCTAATGGAGATATAGTATTGGTTGGGCATATTGGACCAAGTGATCTTTCTTCAAAAAGAGGTGG
>JABJPZ010000050.1 GCA_018663635.1 Crocinitomicaceae bacterium | reverse complement strand
TCGATTCCATCAAAACTTAACGTGTAAATACCTGTTTCACCAGCAAGTGTTTTTAATAAAGTAGAATAATGTGCTTCATTAACATGAATTGCGTTAACACTGTACTCTTCAGCCCCAATTTCAAATGCGAGACTTGGCGCAGTGGCTTCCGAACTGTATAACTTAAAGCCATCTTTATCATCGATATTGATTGAAGCATCATCTCTCCAAACCAAAATTGCCTCGTCATAAAATGTATTAACTCCTGATGATAAATGTATGTTTAATCTCGATTGATGATTAACTGATTTCACAAACCTCGGATCACTTTCTGTCTTGTCGTCTTCAGTGAAAGTCAATGTTGGATTAATGTCGTTTGCATGTACCCAAAAACCCTGAGAAGACCCAATGTTCGCTTCTACATCATTTGTTCCAATGCCCCCACTGCCACCAACATAAATACCGTAATTTCCTGCCGTAGCATTCCAAATCCAAAGAGCATTATCAATTCCAGTTTTATTCAACGCTGGAACATTGTCCCAATTTACAGAACACACAAAAGGATTGCCAATTAAGTTCCAACCTTCTTGATCGATTGCGCCCGAATCATCTTGAAAATCCAAATCAATGGTCTGTGAGCCCACATTAGGGGGCCCTGTTACTTCTAATGTTCTAGTAACTGGTCCTATATATACTTTCGTACCGTGTTGAAAATTAATTGAGTTATTAATACTCGTAGGACTAACCCAGCCATTATTCTTATCCCCGTTAGCATTATTTTCCTCATAACTATACACACTCGTCCAACTGAATCCTGGATAATCGGAACCCGGAAATCCAGTCATAATTAAACCATCATTTTGCCAATCCTCGAGCGTTTGATTTTCAACACCCACAGCTAATTCTCGCCACCCATTGTTCGCTAGTTGCAAGTACCGCTGACTTGTAATATCTCCTACAAAAGAACTATTAACGGGACAAGTAGCTATCCCACTAAAAACTAGGCCTTCACCAGGGGACGGACCATCCTCCAATAAAACGTTACCCAAAGGGTCAATTAGTTCGTAAATATTTTCATTTTCCCATTGACCTGCAGTATAAAGAAGGGAGAAAGATGATCCATTCGGAATAGGCAGATTAACTGCTGTATTCGGACCCGTTCCGCTGTAATGTTCAACTGTTTGACCATCAACCTGTAATGTTACAAACGCCCCATTCCAAAGTTCATCTTCCAGATCAGTCATGTCTAATTGATAGCTACAAATGTTCGATACTTTAGTCATCCTGCCTGTTCCAGAAGCAGTAGATTTCAGCGTTAATAGATTGTTTGAAGTGAAGTCTCCGCCCCTTAGCCTTAAACTACCCTGGACAAAATAAGATCCTGTATTAAGGCTAGCTCCTGCAGCGGATCGAATCTCCAGATTATAAAATTCTTGATTCAAAACACCATTTAGCGTATTCACTGCGTTTTCGAGTCCCCTAAAAATGACGGTTGATTTACCGCAATCCAATGTACCATTCATTAGCCAGTTTCCATATATACTCAGCGTATCACTACCTGGGAAAATTAAAGTGCTTCCAGCATCTATCCTTAAATTTTTAACTCTTGCTTCACCCCCTTGTATCTCAGGCATTACAACTGAAGGAAATGGAATAACCGCATCCATTAATTTGTTAGGTATACCTGTATCCCAATTACCATGATTAAACCAATCAGACGATAATGAGCCATTCCAGGTGGTTGTATTGCCAGGTACAAATATCATTTGAATATGGGGCTTAGTTGAACGAACGGTATTTGGAATATCTCCACAAGAGGTGCCACCGCCACTCTCTGACCGATACCTGAACCCATTATTGGAACCATAAATTCGTATTGTTCCTCGGTTACGTTTCCGTGCCGCTCGAGACCAACAAATTTCAACTCCAATATTATCTGTACCATTCCATGTAAATGGTGTACTTAGAGGTATCATGTCGTAACCACCTGCTGTTGGACTGTAATTAAAGGGGCCTGCCACTTCAATCCAATCGGATGTGCCAAGAGCATTAGAAACATCAGATACAGTAACATGCTTTAGTTTAATTGTATAATTCGGCAATACTTCTCCTGGCTCTTGCGTAATATAAAATCCTAAAGAAGTAATGGGGTTAATAGTAGGGGCTGAAGCCTTTGTCAATTCCTCTGCTGTGTAGACAAACTGACAAACCGTTCTTTTACGAGCAATATTAACCGGTGAAGCATCTTGATTCCAAGATTCTCCATAGCCTGGACCAATTTGAATTGTTTGTGAAAATGATATTGACCAAGCACTAAAGATTAAAAAGCTAGCAAGTAGCACTGATATGGATGATCTTTTAATCACAATTACTTTTTCCATTAGACCTTCAACAATTACTTTTTTAAAATGTTTTTGATTTCTTTTCAAATTTCTATTCCAACTCTTAAAGTATCATTTAATTTTTGGCAAAAATACCCAACAAATTATAAATAATAATAACGGAAATCCGTGTTTATTGAACTCCTACAAGTTAAAACCAAGGGTCAACGAAATAACTTTGTTAAAAAATGACCTTTTTCCTGCTTTCTTCTAAAAGCTCTGTTTGACAATAGAAAATCATTAGATCTTCAGCTTCTTAAAAAGAATGTCAGTAATAGTTTACTAGTAATTTTTACCTACTTTTCATAAACAATGAAAAACGCTTTAAATTCAGGTAGTGAACAACCAAACAATCCTCTGCACGGCGTAAAATTGGCTGAAATTCTAGATAAACTTGTTGAAACTTATGGGTGGGAAGTGCTTGCCTTAAAAATTAACATTAACTGTTTCCAGAACAACCCTTCTATTAAGTCAAGTTTAAAGTTTTTAAGGAAAACACCATGGGCAAGGGCTAAAGTGGAGCAGTTATACTTGAAGTGGTTACGAGAATCTTGATGACAATACTATACAAGAGAATTTTGCTGAAGTCGTTAGTTTTTGATAAAAGATTTCATGCAGAACTTGCCCGAATTCCCAGTAATTTTTAAAATATAAGTTCCAGCAGAAAGTTCTTGAACGTTTAAGGAAGTATTATCGATTATTTGAGAAGTGAGTAACACTTGACCTGTCACAGAAAGCACCTCCAGATTAATTAAATCATCCCATTCCTCTGGCAGATCAATGTGGATAAAATCGTTTACTGGATTCGGATAAATGAGAGCATTTTCTAGGTTCTGTTCCTTAACACTCAGAGCCAATTCCAGCTGGTTCGTTTGCTCTGGCAAATATTCGCATCTTTCCCATTTATCACCACTATACCATTGACCCGCATGCAATTTAAACCTAGTCCCCGTATATAACTCGCTTAATAAAAACTCGTAGGTCGAATCTTGGTGCAAATCAATTAACGAATCAAGCACCACATCTTCTAAGATTAAGCAGGTGGCTTCATTGAGCAAATCAATTCCTGCAAAGCCCAAAGTATATATACCTGTTTCACCAGCAAAAACTTTTAAATCTGTAGAGTAGTGAGCTGCATTGCTATGGATAGCATTTATGCTATAATCATCAGCACCAAGGTCAAACGCTAGGCTTGGTGCAGTTTCTTCTGGGCTGTACAGTTTAACACCATCTTTTTCATCAATATTAACAGATGCATCTTCTCTCCAAATCAATATTGCTTCATCATAAAATGTGTTTACTGTTGACGAAAGATGTATTCTTAATTTTGATTGGTGATCTATTGATTTAACAAATCTTGCATCGATTTCGGTTTTGTCATCTTCTGTAAAAGTCAACGCTGGGTTAATGTCATTAGCATGGACCCAAAAAGCCTGAGAAGAGGCAATATTGGTACCAACATCATTTGTTCCAAAGCCACCAGTTCCCCCTACATAAACGCCATAATTTGCAGCCGTTGCGTTCCAAATCCACAATGCATCGTCAATCGCCTCTTTGCTTAAACCAGAGATATTGTCCCAATCTACCGAGCAAACGTATGGATTGCCAATTAAATTCCATCCCTCTTGATCACTTGCTCCAGCGTCATCCTGAAAATCCAGAGCTATACTTTGGGTTCCAACAGCGGGAGGGCCTGAAACTTCTAATGTTCTTGTGACTGCGCCAATATATACTCTATGTCCATGATGATAATCTATATTATCTGTATTACTTAAGGCACTAACCCAACCATTATTTTTATCTCCATCAGCATTATTTTCTTCATAAGTATAGACACTTGTCCAACCAAACCCAGGATAATCAGAACCTGGGAAACCAGTCATTATAATACCGTCATTTTGCCAATCAGATAACGTTTGATTTTCAACTCCAGCGGATAATTCTCTCCAACCTTGATTAGTCAATTCTAAATATCTCTGAATAGCTATCTCTCCAACAAAAGGACTGTTAAAAGCACATGTAGCCACACCAGC
>JABJPZ010000049.1 GCA_018663635.1 Crocinitomicaceae bacterium | reverse complement strand
CGCACATATTCCGACTGTACCTGGCCTTTTCCGAACAGAAACTTTTTGTAACAGACCGTCATTGCGCTCCTTGTAAACATGTTCTTCTCTATGGTAGGTTACATTAATAAATGGGGGTTTAAATTCCATAAGAGGATCAATGCCATCGTAAATAGATTGAATACTCATCCCTTTTAGTGGGGGGAGTATTTCGAAGGAAAAACGAGTGTCAGTGGAATTCTTAATGTGATCAATAACTTTCATTACGGCGATTATGGCTACAAATATAGAGGCTATGCAATAACGAAAATCAAATTATTGAAAATAGTTCTTAATAAAGGCAAGATATATTGTGGTATCGCTAGACTAAATTGTAAAAGCTGATTTCTATTTTCATTTAGTGACCACCACTAAGTTTAAAAGGTTAATTTTACACTTCATTTGAAATAGATGGATAAGATTCGAAATTTTTGCATCATTGCGCATATAGATCATGGCAAAAGTACTCTTGCAGACAGGTTGTTGCAAATAACAGGGACTATATCAGACAGGGAGATGCAAGATCAGGCACTGGACAACATGGATTTAGAACGTGAGAGGGGCATCACAATTAAGAGCCATGCAATTCAAATGAACTATAACCAAAACGGAATAGAATACACGCTCAATTTGATTGACACCCCGGGCCATGTTGATTTTTCATATGAAGTATCTCGGTCTATTGCTGCATGTGAAGGAGCATTACTGATCGTTGATGCATCTCAAGGGATTGAGGCGCAGACTATATCCAATTTGTATTTAGCACTAGAAAATGATCTGGAAATAATTCCAATTTTAAATAAAATGGATTTGCCAGGTGCAATGCCAGACGAAGTAAGTGATCAAATTGTCGAGCTTATCGGGTGTTCATTAGAAGAGATAATTCCTGCATCAGGGAAAACGGGATTGGGCGTGGATAAAATATTAGAAGCAGTTGTTTCTAGAGTACCTGCTCCAAAAGGAGAACCGAAGGCGCCTTTGCAGGCAATGATATTCGATTCAGTTTTTAATTCATTCAGGGGAATTATCGCTTATTACAGGGTGTTGAATGGAGAAATTAATAAAGGAGATCGAGTTAAATTTGTCAATACTGAAAAAGAATATTTCGCAGATGAAATAGGCGTGCTGAAATTAGATTTAGCTCCTAAAAAAGCGGTTAAGACAGGAGATGTAGGGTACATTATTTCTGGCATTAAGCAGGCTAAAGAAGTTAAAGTTGGGGATACTATTACAACGGTTAGCAATCCATGCCAAACTGCCGTAACTGGTTTTGAAGATGTTAAACCGATGGTATTTGCGGGAATCTATCCAGTAGATACAGAAGATTATGAAGAGCTTAGAGCATCGATGGAAAAACTGCAATTAAATGACGCATCGCTTGTCTTTGAACCAGAATCTTCTGCCGCTCTAGGATTTGGATTTCGCTGTGGTTTCCTAGGAATGCTGCACATGGAAATTATACAAGAAAGACTGGAGCGGGAGTTCAGTATGACTGTCATTACAACGGTGCCAAATGTTTCTTATAAAGCATTTTTGAGAAAAGACCAGGAGGAGGTTGTCGTTAATAATCCCTCAGAGCTACCCGACCCTTCAAGAACAGAGTACATTGAAGAGCCTTATATTAAAGCTCAAGTAATTACTAAATCTGAATTTGTTGGTCAAATCATGAATTTGTGTATTGAAAAACGGGGAGAGCTTACGAATCAAGTTTACCTAACCCAAGATCGAGTTGAAATTTCTTTTGAAATGCCTCTTGGAGAAATTGTTTTTGATTTTTACGACAAGCTAAAAACAGTTTCAAGGGGGTATGCTTCCTTTGATTATTTCCCAATCGGGTATCAGAAATCTGATCTTATAAAGTTGGATTTGCTTTTAAATGGGGACCCTGTAGATGCGCTTTCTGCCTTAGTACACCGATCAAATGCGCACGATTTAGGTAAGAAAATTTGTTTGAAATTGAAAGAGCTGATTCCAAGACAGCAATTTGAGATTCCTATACAGGCTGCGATTGGCGCTAAGATTGTAGCAAGAGAAACCATTAAAGCTTTGCGAAAAGACGTTACTGCAAAATGTTATGGTGGTGATATTACGCGGAAACGAAAATTGCTTGAAAAGCAGAAAAAAGGAAAGAAACGAATGCGTCAGGTGGGAAATGTTGAGATTCCACAGGAAGCTTTTCTTGCAGTTCTAAAACTTGACTAGCTTCAATTACAAGCGGATTTACACTTTTGTTAATCAAACCTCTTTTTTCGATTAAAGTTGTAATGAAAAGTTCAGGCGTATTAATTTTTTTGATGCCAATAACATCTTTTGGACAGGAAAGGATTACATTCATTGGAGATGTTGAATATGATTTTCAGTTTAAATCTGAAATGAGCACGACCGACACCTCTAAGGCAAAGGACAAGCCGCTACCGGATTTTTTGGAAGAAAAGATTATGAAGAAAACCACCCTACCTGTGCTTTTAGAACAAACGGCCCCAAAAGGAACTTTAGGCATTTGCCCTAGAGTTGAATTTTCTTGTCAAAATTTACCTCATGTCTGTTAAGAAATTTCATATTTTATTTTTCTTATTGTCTCTAGTGCTGTCTAGCTATTATATTGATTGGCTACCTAATTGGAACAGTACGAGTCGAGCAGCTCTCCCACTTAGTTTAGCTTTGGAAGGCACATTTAATATAGATGAATACGATGAGTTTACCGGTGATAACGCTACGGTCGAGGGTATCCCGATAAGTGATAAGTCACCCTTACCTGGTTTAATGATGACTCCAATTGTATATTTGGTTGATTTATTTTATGATTTGGATGAGTTGGAGCCGCGTGATCGTTTGTCGGTTGTAATTTTTATTGCTAGTATTTTGTTCGGTTCCTTTCCGATGGCATTAATCCTCTTGTTTGTTTACAAATTCAGGATGAGGTATGTTAACAATGGCATCCTCATTTTATACATTGCTTTCTTTGGTAGCTTTTTGTTTGTTTTTTCCGGATCGTTCATGAGTCATGTATTTACTGCGTTTTTGTTGCTTTGGTCATTTTTACATCTAGAAAAGGATAAATATTTTATTGCTGGACTTCTTATGGGCGCATGTTTTATGAGCGAATACAACATGGCCATTTTTGGAGTGGCCTGGGGGGGATTTATGATGATGCGAGGTAAGTGGAAAGTATTGCTCTTGTTCTCTCTAGGTGTTCTGCCGTTTATCTTACTGCAGGGGTGGTATAATCACGTAACTACGGGCTCGTTTTTAGAGCTTGCGTATAGATATCAGGAAAATTTTGTACACAATGCTGATGCATATGGATTTGGGGCTCCTAACCTTGAGGCTTTATATCACCTGTCCATCTCACAATACCGAGGAGTGGTGTTTTATGCTCCAATATTAATATTAGTAATCGCTGGAGGAATTCTTCAAAAGAAAGAGTTTAAGACTTCTTGGGTGGAGCAAATGGCCGTCCTGAGCTGTGTTTTCTACTTACTGGTCTTTTGTTGCAATAAAAGCTGGTATGGCGGGTGGACGTACGGCCCGAGATATTTAGCGGGAATACCTGTTCTTTTGTTTTTAATTTATTTAAATCGTATTCGGCTTAAATCGATCTACATGAAAGTAGGACTAATCTTTTTGGGCGGCTTTGGCGTAATTCAGGCTTTTATGGATAAGGCAACCCTCCTATATCCTAAAACAAGTATGAAGTTTCCTTTGTTTGATGGTATAATTCCGGCATTTGAAGAAGGAAATTACAATGACCGAACCCTGCCGGGCTTGTTTGGCGCGGAAGGCTTATGGCCTCACCTGATATTTTTCGCTCTGTTTATAACAGTTTTAATATTACTGCATAAAAAAGCTCCTTCAATCGAAGAGGCATAATTTCTTTT
>JABJPZ010000048.1 GCA_018663635.1 Crocinitomicaceae bacterium | reverse complement strand
AACTTATCTGATAAATTTTCAAACATAAACTTTACTAATTAAGAGTTGCAAATATAATCAAAGATGGATATCATGAGTTTCATTATGCAATAGACATACAGAATTAAAGGGTTATCTAATTGTCAAGGTAAAACAAGTGATTTACTGAGCATACTTACCCAAAGATTAGTTATATAATAACAGCCTTACATCTGAGCTGGCACATCAATACCTAAAAGTCGCATGGAATTATCAATCACTACGGAAGTCATTCTACTGAGCTCAATACGCATGTTTTTAGCGTCTTTGTCGACTTCTTTTAAAATGGGAACACTTTGATAAAACGAATTAAATTGTTTAACTAAATCATAGGTGTAATTAATCAGTAAAGAAGGGTTTAGCTGCGTTCCGGATTCATTAATTGCTTGTGGGAACTTCAAAAGCTCTATGATTAATTTTTTTTCTACTAAAGATAAATCCGTATCAACGCGAATGTCCTTGCGTTTTCCTGCTTTTTTCAGTAGAGATTGAATCCTAGCAAAAGCATATTGAATAAAAGGGCCTGTATTTCCATTTAAATCAATCGATTCTTTAGGATCAAACATCATTCCTCTTTTAGGGTCTACCCGTAAAAGGTAATATTTCAAACCACCTAAACCAATGGTATTGTAAAGCGTTTCTTTTTCTGTCAAAGAAAGTGACTGAAGATGTCCTCTTTCTTCTGTCATCTCGCGAGCATCATTAATAACGGTAGCAATCAAATCATCTGCATCCACAACAGTTCCTTCTCTAGATTTCATCTTACCCGAAGGAAGATCTACCATTCCGTAGGATAAGTGAGAGCATTCTTTAGCCCAATCAAAGCCTAAGGTTTCTAAAATTGCAAACAATACTTTAAAGTGATGCTCTTGTTCGTTACCTACCGTATAAATTAATCCGGATAACCCTGGAAAATCTTTATGTCGCTGAATAGCTGTTCCAATATCTTGCGTCATATAGACTGAAGTTCCATCTGCCCTCAGCAAAAGCTTATCATCCAGCTTCCATGCAGCTAAATTAACCCACACCGAGCTGTCTTCTTTTCTGTAAAAAAGGCCTTTATTTACGCCTTTTTCTACCACTTCTTTCCCTCCGATATAAGTGTCAGATTCATAATAGAGCCTGTCAAACTCTACATTCATGGATTGATAAGTTTTAGAAAAGCCTTCATAAACCCAGCTATTCATTTTTTTCCACAGATTATAAATCTCAGGATCTTTTGATTCCCAGCGTATAAGCATTTTCTGTGCTTCAATAATACTCGGTGCAGTTTTTTTGGCTTCTTCTTCCGTGACACCAGCTGCAATCAATTCTGTAATCTCCTGCTTGTATATTCGGTCAAATTCTACGTAGTACTTCCCAACTAGCTTATCGCCTTTTAAACCTGTTGTTTCTGGAGTTTCGTTATTCCCAAACTTTAACCAAGCATACATACTTTTACAAATATGAATCCCCCGGTCATTGATGATTTGTGTCCTGTATACCTGATGACCGTTTGCTTTTAGAATATTGGTAACAGAATCTCCCAAAAAAATATTTCTAAGGTGTCCTAAATGCAGTGGTTTATTTGTATTCGGAGATGAATATTCCACCATAAAAGTCTTGCCGGTATTCTGTTTGATATATCCATAATCGGCATCATTACTAATCGCAGACATGGAACTCAACCAATATGAGTTGGATATTTCTAAGTTTAAAAATCCTTTTACCACATTAAATTCGGTTACCGAAATGCAATTTGTACTGATGTAGCTCCCTAATTCCGCTGCTGTATCTGAAGGACTTTTTTTAGATAGTTTTAATAAGGGAAATACAACTATGGTCAGGTCACCTACAAACTCTTTTTTAGTTTCTTGGATCTGAACAGCTGATGTATCGATGTGTTCACCATATAGTTCAACTACTCCCGCGACTGCAATCTCTGCTAAAAGGACGTTAATCATTTATCCTCTTTTTTCAATAATATTAGTAGCATTCTCTAGTATCCGCATAGCCGACTCAGCCATCGCATTCTGTTTATTATCTAAACATGGATTGATTTCCACCATTTCAAAACAGCATACTCGTTTATCAATTAAAAAATGATTAACCAACCCTGCAGCTTCATTCTCGGTAAGTCCATTCGGAACAGGTGTACCCGTACCATAAGACACGAGATCACAGTCCATGGAGTCGACATCAAAAGACATATAAATTAAATCACACTCTTTTAGATACTCTAAAACTTCATCGGATATTTCTTTCGGCCCTCTTTTCCTGACATCTTCAACATAAACATGTTTAACATTATTTTCAGAAATAAAATATTCCTCTGCTTCTTCTGCATCTCTCACTGAAATGTATACCAAGTCTCTTGGTTCAATTTTTGGTTCTTCACCACCAATAGCCTTCAGCTCCGACCATATGCCAGCCGTTTCATGGTCTACTACATTGCTGCGATGTTCAACATTATCTATGCCCATTGTTATGGCTAAAGGCATACCATGTATGTTTCCAGAAGGAGTTGTGTAAGGCGTGTGTACATCAGCATGAGCGTCTATCCAAATTACACCTATGCGTTGATTTGGATAGGCACTTTTAATACCCGATATGGTTCCTGCCGCGCTAGAATGATCTCCTGCTAACACAAGAGGAAACTTGTTTCTGTCCAAAATCGAAACAACTTGATTATGAACTTTGTTTAAAATATCCAATACCCCTTTGGAATTTATAGCCAATGAATTTTGATCATAATCGTGAAGAAGATTATTGTTGTCTATTATTTTTTCAGATTTGTACTTTATGAAGTAATTCTTTTTCAATTTTAATGCTGCAATTTTAAGAGCAGCAATACCGAGACTGGAACCTCTGGTTCCGGCACCTATTTCAGAATTATTTTCAAGTATTACAATTT
>JABJPZ010000047.1 GCA_018663635.1 Crocinitomicaceae bacterium | reverse complement strand
GGTGGTTTTAATGAAGAGTTTGTTATTCTTGAAGACAATGAAATTATTCCAAGAATAAAACACCGAACAAAATTTAATGTGATTCAACAAAAATTAATTACTTCTGCCAGACGTTATCGTATGAATGGCGTCTTTCGGTTGCAGATATTATTTGGTCTGATTCATTTTGGTTATCGTTTAGGATTACCCCAAAAATCGCTACTAAATTTTTATAGAAAACATGTCCATTAAATGAAGAATGAACTGAATGAATCGGTTGCTTTTTTAAAGCAAAAAGGGATGCTAAATCCTGAAATTGGCATCATTCTCGGCACGGGACTAGGTAAGCTGGTGAAAAATATTGAGGTGGAAGTAGTCTTGCCATATTCGGAAATAGCTGGCTTTGGAGCTGCAACAGTAGAATTTCATGAAGGGCAGTTGATATATGGCAAAATTGAAGGAACTCAGGTAGTTGTTATGCAAGGTAGATATCATTTTTATGAAGGGTATTCAATGCAGCAAATTGTTTTTCCAGTGCGTGTAATGAAACTGCTTGGCGTGTCTAAGCTTTTTGTTTCTAATGCCGCAGGGTGTATGAACTTAAACTGGTCAAAAGGAGATTTGATGTTAATTAAAGACCACATCAATACGTTCCCTTCCCATCCATTAAGAGGGCCTAATTTAGATAATTTGGGTAGTAGATTTCCAGATATGTCTGGAACTTACAGTAATGAGCTGAGGACATTGCTAAAGATTATTGCTGAAAAGAGAAATATAGTGCTTCGCGAAGGAGTTTATGTTTCAGCTCAAGGACCCATGCTAGAAACACCTGCGGAATACCGGTATTTAAAAAGCATTGGTGGAGATGCTGTTGGCATGAGTACCATCCCTGAGGTGATTGCTGCCATTCATTCGGGCATTGAAGTGGTGGCAATTTCAGTTTTAACAGATGAATGTGACCCAGACAATTTAAAAGTAGTTAATATTGAAGAAATCATTGAAATAGCGGGTCGAAGCGAGATAAAGTTGATTGAGTTAATTATTGAATTAATAAAGAATTTGAAGAATGAGTGATTATTTAGAGGCAACCAATGATTTGTACAGAAGTGCAGCGGAATTGCCGGATGTAGGTTTGTGTTGTACGACGACACCAGTTTGGCAACTACCTCAATTAGATATTCCTGGTATCATGCTCGAAATGAATTATGGCTGCGGAAGCACTGTTAATCCAAGAGACTTAGTAAACGAACCCAAAGTGCTTTATGTAGGAGTGGGAGGTGGAATGGAGCTGCTTCAATTCGCCTATTTTAATCGACATAAAGGCGGAATTATTGGTGTTGATGTATTAGAAGAAATGCTAGAAGCTTCTCGGCGTAATTTTAAAAAAGCAGAAGAACTTAATTCATGGTTCAAAGAAGACTTTGTCGATCTTAGAATTGGTGACGCCTTGAATTTGCCAATTGAAGATGAAACAATAGATGTCGCTGCACAAAATTGTGTTTTCAATATTTTCAAGTTAGCTGATTTAAGAAAAGCACTTCAGGAGTCTTATCGAGTATTAAAACCACACGGTAGATTGGTAATGTCTGACCCCATTTGTGAGCAAGAAATGAGTGTAGAGTTGAAAGGAGATAATCGACTGAGAGCCATGTGTTTAACGGGCGCTATACCTTTGTCTGACTACATTGATTTGATTACAAGTGTTGGATTTGGAACGGTTGAGATAAGAGCTAAAAGAGCCTATCGCATATTGGATCCAAAACATTACAATACGGAGGAATTAATTTATATTGAAAGTGTTGAAGTTTGTGCTATAAAAGACCCCATGCCTCAAGATGGTCCTTGCGTTTTTACAGGTAAAACGGCAATTTATTTTGGAGAAGAGAAAATATTTGATGATAAAAAGGGACATCTACTTTTGCAGAATCAGCCCATTGCAATCTGCGATAAAACAGCTTTAAACTTAAATAACCTTGATCGTTCAGATATTTTTATATCTGATTCCACATTCTTCTATGATGGCGGTGGTTGCTGTTAATGCTAATAATTTAAAATCGCGTGTTTAAACACGGTAGGTGTTGGCTCTCCAGTTTTTTATGGCTTTTTTTATTTCTAACTGACTCATTTTTTCTTGCTGAGCTCGCTCAGCTAATGCAACGAATTCTTCATCTGAAGCAAATCGAAGGCCCACGATTTGAAGTGTGGTTAAATTTTCGCTTATCGGTTTTCCTGTTAAAATATAGTGCCTAAAATTTTCTTCTGCTCTTATTGCCCTGTCCTGAGCTTTGGCAGCAAAGGCCCTTGAATAATGCCATACGATTAGCAAACTAAATGATCCGATAACCAATAGGGCAGAAAGGAATAGCTGCTCATTAAGGTTTTGTATCAGATACACGATTGTCCCGATCAATAGTGCAACGATCGAGAAAAAGCTGATGTAATGATATCCTAAAACAAGACTTTTATGATTTTTGAAATTTTGTTCATTCATGATATTTAGTTTTCAGATGTGTATTGCCGCATTATTGTCTGCGATACATCATAATTCAAATAGTATACTAATTCTGACAACAGAATGAACCATTTGAGTTGTCTTTGAGTTGCTTGCTAGTTGTTGTACGCGTCTCATACAAAGCTATTTTATCATAAGAGGAACTAGTTACCAAAACATCTACATCAAAATCTCCATCAATGCTAAAAATAGCATTTGGATTATCACTTAGTGCAGTGACCTGGTTTTCCGTAAATGAAAAACAATTTTAGGCATTATAAGGAGTAGAATGACAACAAATTAGGATAATAATTAGTGCTTTTTTTATAGAATATAATTTTAGCGAACTAAAAATACTTTCTTTTCGGGCATAGAAAAAAATCCTAGCGCAATGCCTAGCACAAGAAAATGTTTATGAATTTAATTAATGAGATTTACTTCGCTACGCTAAGTGAATATTGGTTGAGGGTTATTTAACGGGTTCATTATTCTCCCATAAACCACTATGATATATTGTTCCGTCAGCAAAAGTAAGCGTTCCTTGTCCATTCTTTTTATCATCCGTATGCTCTCCAACATACTTATCTCCATTAGACCAAGTATATGTTCCTTGTCCATTCTTTAAATCATCCTTCCATTCTCCGATATACTTGTCTCCAATAGCCCAAGTCTTAGTTCCTTGTCCGTAAAACAAATCATCCTTCCACTCTCCTTCATACATATCTCCATTAGTAAAAGAATAAGTTCCTTGTCCATTCATTTTATCATCCTTAAATGTCCCTACATAAACACCTCCATCACGATAAGTACAAGTTCCTTGTCCATTTGGTTTATCATCCTTCCATTCTCCTTCATACGCACTTCCATCAACATTAGTAAAAGTTCCTTGTCCATTCATTTTATCATCCTTGTACTCTCCTACATACGTACTTCCATCAGCAAAAGCATAAGTTCCTTGTCCATTCTTTTTATCATCTTTCCATTCTCCATCATACTTTTCTCCATCAGCAAAAGCATAAGTTCCTTGTCCATTCTTTTCATCATCCTTCCAGTCTCCTACATACATATCTCCATAAATATTAGTATAAGTTCCAAATCCGTTTGCACAATCACCCTCAATACAACCAGATCCACAACCACTCAGAATAAAACAAACAAACAATGCTATAAATATCTTTTTCATAATTCCAAAATACTAAACTCTGAGAGTTGGGTTAATTTTTAACCACTTTTAATTTTGGAGTTAAAAAAGATTACATAAAAAAAACTGGATGAAAATCCAGCTTTTTGGCAGCGCGGGGGAGATTTACTTCGCTTCACTCAGTGAATATAAAGTGGAATTCACAAAGCTCATCGCCTTGCGATGTAGTTTTTTCCTCTTATGCACTATCCGAACAAGTTCGATCAGCTCTAAAAGAAAAAAAGCCCAAACTTACTAGTTTGAGCTTTGTAGCGCGGGGGAGATTTGAACTCCCGACCTCAGGGTTATGAATCCTGCGCTCTAACCAACTGAGCTACCGCGCCAAGAGGCGGCAAATATAAAAATAATTTTGTGTCTCGAAACAATAAATACAACTTGACCTTGTATTCAATTTTTTGTTAAAATCATACGGGTTCTCCGTGTTCCTTTATAAATGCAGTTTCCGGCTAGAATGTTATGTGAAATTCTTTTCAATATTTCTTTGAAGTCTTTATCGATAGCTTACTTTTTTTGGTATATTGGCGGCTTACCATTTTTCAAAATCTACTGATGGCTAGAATAGAACAAGAACATGAATACCTGCTTAACACGTCGTCTAAAATTTTATTTAATTGTATCAGTACGCCAGGCGGATTATCTGAATGGTTTTGTGATGATGTCAATATTAGCAAAGATGGGATGTATACTTTCTTTTGGGATGGAAGTCAGGAAATTGCAACATTGGTGAACAAGAAAAATTTTGAGTCTATTCGTTTTCGCTGGGAGGACGATGAACCAGAATATTACTTTGAATTCAGTATTCGAATTGACCCGCTGACGAAGCAAGTTGCTTTGATTATAACAGATTTTTCAGAAGAAGATGAATTAGATGAATCTAAATTATTGTGGGATAGTCAGGTGGCATCGCTTAAGTCAATAGTTGGAGGTTAGGTAATTTAACGCGTATAAATTCGTTAACCCTCAGGCGACAATACATCATTATCAAAGCCTGAATTAGTTAAAGCGCATGTGGAAACTTAATTGGTTGATGTTTCGGTCCTTTATCGGTCCATTTTTTCTTTCCTTTACTTTATTGGTTTTCATTCTCGATATGCAGTTTTTTTGGCTGTATCTAGATGACTTATTAGGGAAGGGGTTAGACTGGTATGTAATAGCTGAATTGTTGTTTTATGCCAGTGCTAACGTTATTCCAATGGCCTTGCCCTTATCTGTCTTGCTTTCGTCTACAATGACTTATGGTAATTTGGCAGAGAACTTAGAATTGACTGCGTTAAAAGCAAGCGGCACTTCTTTTTTAAGAATGTCTAGGCCACTTATTATGGTAATGATTCTGATTGGCACATTTGCCTTTTATTTTTCAAATACGCTTTGGCCAACAGCAAATTTTAAAATGAAAGCTTTGCTTACTGATATTTATAAAGCCAAGTCGTCTTTGATGATATCAGAAGGCCGATTTTCAACAGAAATTGATCATTTTGGAATTCGGGCTACTAAAAAAAATCAAGAAACCGGTGAGCTTACAGACATCGTAATTTTTGATCGGTCGAGTAATATAAGGGGTAAAAATCAAGTTGGTCATAATTATCGAGAAGATATTAGAGACTACCATAGAGACATTCGTGCCGAGAGTGGTTTTATATTAAATAGTGCTCGTAGTGAAGCATTATCGCTGGTGTTGCATAACGGTCAAATAACGGAAGAGTTGAGTCCAGATCGTTTTCAAGATATCAAGTATCCATTTTGGAAAATTGACTTTGAAACCAGTGAGTTGAATGTTGATTTGTCGTCGATGAACTTTGATCGTTCGAATGAAGATATTTGGGCCCAAAGTTTAGAATGGATGAGTGCAAAACAATTGTTAATATGTAGAGATTCGATAGTCCTTGATATTCCTGATGACTATAAGTCTATGACCAATTTTATTCGGTCGCAGAATAAGTTGATCCGAGATACTTTTAGCTTAAAACCTGTAATCGGTAAATTTTTCACCGAAGCCTTAGATTTAGGAGAAAAAAAGAGAATTATAAAGAGTGCAAAAGCTAGAACTGAAAGTCAGCTTAGACATATGCAACGAAAATCTGCGTATATCAGTGGAAAGCTGAGGGATTTAAATAAAGTTCAAATTTTACTGCATCAAAAATTCACGTTATCAATAGCATGTATTATTCTGTTTTTTGTAGGAGCACCACTTGGTGCTATTGTGAAAAAAGGAGGGCTTGGAATCCCCGTTTTAATTACCATTATTCTATTCCTGGTCTATTATGTGCTGGCCAGAACCGGCCAACAGATGGCAAAAAATGAAGTTTTATCTCCTTTCATTGGTATGTGGTTAAGTTCTTTTGTTCTTGTTCCAATTGGAATATTTTTTACTTTAAAGGCAAATAGAGATTCTGTTATTTTTGATTGGGAATTTTATAAAAAAGGATATCAAAGAATTTTTAGGTTGAAAAGATGAAAATTTTACAATTGTGCAATAAGCCTCCTTTACCTGCCGTTGATGGCGGTTGCATAGCAATGAATAATATTGCCAAAGGGCTTTTGAGTGCTGGTAACGACGTTAAGATAATTTCTATTTCTACCTACAAGCACCCATTTGAGAATAAAAATTACAGTACTTCTTTTTTAGATAAAACGCGATTTGAGTCTATCTATGTTGAGACTAAAGTAAATATTATTGATGCCTTTTCTAGCTTGGTAACGTCAGACAACTACAACGTAAGCAGGTTTTTCAGTACGGATTTTGATCGGGCCCTTGTTGAGGTTTTGAGAAAGGAAGAATTCGATATTATTCAATTGGAGAGCTTATTTATGACACCTTATATTGGTACGATTCGTCGCCATTCAAAAGCTAAAATTGTGCTTCGTTCTCATAATTTAGAGTACATTATTTGGAAAAGATTAGCCAATGCAACCAGTAATCGAGCGAAAAGAGTGTATCTAAATTATTTGGCAAAACAGCTGAAAGAGTATGAATTCGGTGTAATCAATGAAGTGGATGGAATTGCGGCAATAAGCAAGGGAGATGCTCAGAGGTATGCAGAATTTAAATCAGATTTAAAGTTAGAAACCATTCCATTTGGTATTGACATTGAGGATTACCAGCCCACATTAAGCGATAAGAATAATGATAGCAGTCTGTTTCATTTAGGGGCTATGGATTGGAAACCGAATATTGAAGGAGTCATGTGGTTCGCTGAAGAAGTGTATCCTTCTCTAAAAGATTTTAATTTGCATCTTGCTGGTAGAAAAATGCCAAGTTGGTTTACTGAATCTATTGATCCATCTATACACAATCATGGTGAAGTTATCGATGCATTAACATTTATGGATCAGTTCCCAATAATGATTGTACCACTTTTTTCAGCTGGTGGCATGCGGGTTAAAATTATTGAAGGTATGGCGATGAAAAAAGCCATTATTTCCACAACTGTCGGAGCGGAGGGAATCAATTTTAAGGATAGAGACAATATAATGATTGCTAATTCAAAAGAAGAATTTACTCAGGCAATTGTTGAGCTTTCAGCAGATCCTATTTTATTAAAGAGAATACAAGAAAACGGCCGAAGATTAGTAGAAAGGGAATACAATAATTCTGTGCTAACGGATCGCTTAATTCATTTCTATAACGATTTGCTACAATGAAATTGCTTGTGCTTTTGTCCAGAATTCCTTATCCACTGGATAAAGGAGATAAATTACGAGCATATTATCAATTAAAACAGTTATCCCGGGATTTTGAAATAAAGGTTGTAGCACTTGATGACAGCAACAGCTCTGAGCGTGACCAAGAAAAATTGAGAAATGAGTTTGACATTCAATTCGTGAAATTGAGTAAAACCGTTATTTATCTAAAAATGTTTCGTGCCTTATTTAGTGATAAACCTTTCCAGGTTCATTATTTTTTTCAGCGATCTGCCAATTTAAAGGTTAAAGAAATTGTAAGTGAGTTTAAACCCGATCATATATACTGCCAGCTAATTAGAACTGCGGAGTACGTCAAAAACATCCATAGTATTCCAAAAACAATGGATTACATGGATGCTTTTTCAAAAGGGATGGATCGACGCATTTCTCAAAATCGAGGAATCAAGAAATTTTTAATAAAAGCCGAAGCATCTCGATTACTGAAGTATGAAAATTTGATTTTTGACTATTTTGAAAATAAAACAATTATTTCATCGCAGGACCAATCGTTGATTTATCATCCCGAAAGAAACAGTATTAAAGTAGTGCCCAACGGCGTCGATTTTGATTTTTTCAATCCTGACCAATCTCCTAACCAAACTTTCGACTTGGTTTTTACCGGTAACATGAGTTATCCTCCGAATGTGGATGGAGCTTTGTTTCTTGTGAACGAAATTATGCCAATTGTTTGGAAAAAGATGCCGAAGGCTAAGGTCTTGATTGCAGGAGCTAAACCAACAACTGCAATTACTTCATTGAAGTGTAGTAATGTAGTGGTTTCTGGATGGGTAGATGACATTAGAGAGTCTTATTCAAGCTCGTCGGTTTTTATTGCTCCAATGAGAATAGGCACAGGACTTCAAAATAAGCTGTTAGAAGCTATGTCCATGGGCGTTCCTTGTATCACGACAGCATTTGCTAATAATGCTTTAAAAGCGGTTAATGGAGAATCCATTCTTATTGGTAATTCAAAGGAATCTTTGGCTGAACTTGTAATTAATCTTTTAAACGATAGTGTTTTAAGAAAAAACCTTTCGATTGCAGGTAGAGCATTTATTGAAGCTAATTACAGTTGGAGAACAAGTACAGCTCTATTAATTGACAGTATAAAGCATGAACCATGAACCCTTTTATTTTAACTTTGTTTAAACAAGTTAAAAACCAATTAAATTTTAGGAATGGCTGAGGAGATAAAGCTTGATACGATTGAGGATGCGCTAAAAGCAATTAAGGCGGGTGAGATGGTTATCGTGGTGGATGATGAAGACCGTGAAAATGAAGGAGATTTTCTTACCGCTGCTAGAAACGTAACTCCGGAGATCATTAATTTTATGGCAACACATGGTCGGGGATTAATATGTGCACCTCTTCTTGAAGAGCGTTGCAATGAATTGGGATTGGATTTAATGATTCAAAGCAATAATTCACATTATGATACACCGTTTACTGTTTCAGTAGATTTGGTCGGTGACGGTTGTACGACAGGAATTTCAGCACAAGATCGGTCGAAAACGGTGAAAGCCTTGATTAATTCTGACACGAAGCCCAATCAACTGGGCAAGCCAGGACATATATTCCCATTAAGAGCTAAGGAAGGAGGCGTTTTGAGAAGAGCGGGTCATACTGAAGCCGCCGTGGATCTGGCTAGGTTGGCAGGTTTTGAACCTGCAGGTCTAATTGTCGAAATTATGAATGAAGACGGCACCATGGCTCGGTTACCTGAATTGGCTGTGATTGCTAAGAAGTTTAATATGAAACTTGTTTCAATTGAAGATCTTATTGCATATCGAATGCAAAATGAATCGCTTATAGAGGAAATTGTAAAAGTAGATATGCCAACTAAATACGGAGATTTTAAGCTCTCTGCATTTCGGCAAACTACCACAGGTGAAGAGCACTTGGCTTTGGTGAAAGGTGAATGGGATAAAGAGGAACCTGTACTTGTGCGTGTACATTCGTCTTGCTTTACGGGCGATATTTTAGGTTCTTTAAGATGTGATTGTGGAGACCAGCTTTCTGCTGCAATGCAGATGATTGAAACGGAAGGTAAGGGTGCCATTTTGTATATGAACCAAGAGGGTCGAGGTATTGGTTTGGTTAACAAACTTAAAGCCTATAAATTACAGCAAGAAGGCTATGATACATTTGATGCTAATGTTAAATTGGGTTTTAAGCCAGATGCAAGAGATTATGGCGTAGGGGCGCAAATACTAAGAGAAATTGGCGTAACCAAATTGAAATTAATGAGCAATAATCCTAAAAAAAGAACGGGCCTTGTTGGCTACGGGTTAGAAATAGTGGATAACGTTCAAATAAATGTGGATTGTAATATTCATAATTCAGCCTATTTGAAAACAAAAAAAGACAGAATGGGCCATGATATTAAGATTTCTACAGATACATGATCGCTGAATTCAGGATTTTGAAGTTGACAAGCATGAAGTTTTTGTGTTCGATTTGGTGCATCCTTATTTTATTGGGTTGTCAACAATTTTCTTCAGAAGCAACGAATCAGGATATTGAGCAAAGTGTGGGAAATAAAAAAGAAGAGATAATTAATAGTATTCAAGCAATTATGCTGCGACAAGAAAATGCTTGGAATGAAGGCAATCTTGATCAGTTTATGATTGGATACTGGGAGTCTGATTCTCTTACTTTTATTGGGAAATCAGGTTTGAATTATGGTTGGAAAAATACGCTGCTTAATTATAAAAAATCCTATCCTTCCGTTAAAGATATGGGAACGCTCAGCTTTGATAATTTATCTTTAGAGGTACTTTCGGAGGATGTCGCATTAGTTATAGGCAAATGGAGACTTAATCGAGATAAAATTGGAGATACGTTGCAAGGACACTATTCGTTGGTTTGGAAACGAATTAAAAACAAATGGGTTATAGTTTCTGACCATTCTAGCTAATGCGGATTATAAAGCAAGCACCGGAAAGTGTTGTTGAATCAGGCCATTTCTGTTTTGGGTGTTATAATCAACCCATAAAGCACGTTAATTTATTGGATGCGAAGACTGGTGGCTTGAAACTTTTTAAAAACTTTAAGCTTAGAGAGTGGCAAGCGTATCAGTTGTATTCCGAAGAAGGATGGTTTGTCATGATTGCCTTATACAATACAAAAAAGGTATGCATCGTACAATTCATTTTATATAATATTCATACGGGTGAAAAATTACATTATGAAAAGAAGGTACTCCCTCGTTCTTTAAAAATTCCAAATGGGTTAATCGACACCGAAGCGAGGCACATATCAAAAGGATTTGATTTTTCAATTCATCATAATATTTCAAAAGCTCAATTAGCACTTAATGTGAAGCTTAAAGGTAGTAAAGGACTTCCGAGCCTCAACGCTGAATTTAAGGGTTTTCATGATTGTGATCTTTATACCCCTTGCGTTGTTTGTTTACCATTCACATCAAAAAAAGGCATGTATAGCCACAAATGCCTGATGCCGTTGGAAGGCCGAATCGAAGTTGGAACGCAAGAAATAGTTTTCAGCAAAGAATCAAGTAGTTTAATCCTTGATGATCATAAAGGTTACTATCCATATAACACTAAGTACGATTGGGCAACGGCTTTGGGCTTTGACGCTGAAGGTCGTCGGTACGGATTCAATTTGACCGATAACCAAGTTCAAAATCAAGAGGACTTTAACGAAAATTGTTTCTGGTTAGATGGGGAAATGATCCCACTACCTCCGGTGAAATTTTCTCGTCCAAACGGAGTAAATCAAAATTGGATAATCAAAGATAAGAATGGCAAGGTTGATTTGCTGTTTTCACCAGAGATGAACAATAGTGTTCAACTGAATTTAATCCTGTTGTCTTCTAATTATCACGGGCCTTATGGAAAGTTTAATGGTCACGTTAAGAGTGAAGATGGACGCCTTTTCAATTTAAAAAACACTTTTGGAATGGGGGAGAAGTTTTTCCTGAGAAGCTAATAGATTTTGGATATCTCAATTAGACTATTTTTTAGTAGGTTCTAGTCTTTGTATTTCTTTTTCCTGTAACGAAAGCTGCCCAGTTCTTTTAAAAGATAGCGGTACGATATTGGTTGTGACGTATTGACCATTATCACGACTTTTAACAGTGATTTGGATAAATATGTGGTCTGTAGCATACAGGTGCAGGACTACAAATTCATAGAATATTTTTTGAGATATATTAGGCTCAGTTATTTCTTGATTCCATTTAAAACCCGTGTAGTCACTATTAAATTCATTGCTCAAACTTTTACTTTTTAATTCAGTAAAACGGTGGAGTTTTACCAACGGCTTTCTTGGTGGTTCAACTATGGCAATTCTATCCGATTTGTGTAGAGTTATAAAGTTAAGACCGATTAAAAATCCCACAGATTCAAAGCCAATGCATGTGTCATTATTCATTATTCTAACCTTGGCATTCCCTTTAAGTCCAAAGTGCTTTTTTTTTCTTAGCACCAGAAATTCTTGGTATTCGGTTTCAGATAGTCCTAAATTTTTGTGATAGGGCAAATCGCTGCCTTTTTTAATGGTTTTCGAAAATTCCTTGAACCAGTCTAGATTATTTTTAATGGAGTCTTGAATAGTTTTTTCATACTGCTGTGCTTTTTCATTTGGAGTAATGGCAAGAATATCCGCTGAATATTGTCCTGTAATGAACCAATGATTTAGTGAATCTACAAAAGAAGGCGTTTGTTGAGAATAACTAATGATACCAGTCAAAATACTAGCTAAAAGCAATATTGATTTCATATTGTAAAATTAGAACAATGACAGTATTATTCAAGTCTAAATCTTGAAAAATTGAATTTTAACAAAAATCACACTTGTTCCTTGGTGAGGGATGAATGGATTAACATAAGTTTGCAATATGAGTTTTAAACCGTCGCAGGAAATAGTAATCAAGGCGGAATATACGTTGTCAACGAATACGAACAACAGGCGGCATAAGCACCATGTTGCTGCGAATGGTGAATTACTCGTTTCTAAACAAGAACTACAGATTTACAACTACCTTTTAGAACATGCTCATTTCCATATCGAGTATGAAGCGCCTTATCGTGGAAGTGACAAAACTTTGTTCCCTGATTTTACTGTTCTTAATCTAACCAATAATGCGTTTTATATTTGGGAGCATTTAGGAATGACTAACTCTGATAAATATTTGGATCAGATTCCTGCTAAACTATCTTGGTATGCTGAAAATGGACTGCGTTCCATAGAGCAGGGGGGCAATTTAATTTTAACCTTTTACAAAGAACGAACCTTTTTTCACGACATTGAAGAAGTTGTCAAGAAGCTAATCAAATAACCCGATACTTTCCATGGGTTCTTTGGTTATAGTATGAGTAGAATCAACACTGATTTCATTGTAATTGCGTGATGGGACTTCCAGGTCCAAAACAATTTCGTCCCAATCCTTTAATTCTTCTTTTGGATCAGAATTAGTACAAGAAAGTAAACATGCGATACTCAAAGTGAGGGAGACAATTCTCATGACATTATTGATTTAAAAATTTTGCAAGCATTTTATGGAAATGATGCACGCCTTGCTCTCTGTCGGGAGAAAAACGACCAGCTTTGTAAAAGTTAGAGCGGATTCCTTTTTGCACACTTTCGACAACAAATTCATCTTCTCTTTCCACTTTGTCTAGAATTGCTCCAGCACCTCCATCCATTTTGCTGGAGTCATATACATAACTGATGAATTGCACTTTTGTTTTATCTAATCCTATGGGCTTCACAATATTAATACTCAAACCCCAAGGATAAAAATTAAACATCATATTCGGAAAAACCCAATAATAGTAGGCCGCTACGTTTTTTCCGGCGTCCGGATGATTTGCTGGTAAAGAGAATGACTCGACACCATCTTCTGCGTACCCGATTTGCAAACTCATATGGTCTTCTAAAATAGTAGTGTAAGTTCCGTAATCCAGTGCTTGGTTGAGCTCGTTATGGACGAATGGAATATGAAAACCTTCTAAATAGTTGTCACAATACAAGGCCCAATGAGCATTAACCAGATACTCTCTTGATAAAAGTCGATCTTCTTTGAATTCATTCAGAGGAAGAAATCCCACTCTTTCGTTCATCTTATTTATAACCTGTTTCAATTCAAAGGAAGGTGCTAATCCCACAAACAGAAAGGGACCCCATTCTTCCAATTTAAATCGAGGCAAATCATCGCACGGTCTTGGGAAATTTTTAGTTTTAGCGAACTCAGGCATAAATTCGAATTCTCCACATAGATTAAATCGTCTACCATGATACATACAAGATAAATTTCTTGTTTTACCGCTCTGCTGTACAACTATATTCCCACGATGTGTACAGACATTACTCAAACAGATAAGCGCATTGTCATTCGTTCGAATTACCGCAAGAGGCTCAGTTAAGTAACCTTCTAGAAGAATAAAAGGATGGGCATATCCTTCAAACGGAACTAAATCTTTAGAGCCAATCCATTGCCATGATTTCAAGAAAACTTTTTCTTTAATGAGCTGAAATATTTCCTCACTTCTATAAAATTGAGCAGGAAGCGTTTCTGCTTCTGCTATATTTGGATGAATATTAAATTGATTATTCATGAATGGTTACCTTACTGATAGATTCAAAGATAACGAAGTCTTTACATTTTAATGAGTCAGAAAAAAAAGAAGATAGGTCTAGTAGCAAGTACAGCTCTTGTTGTGGGTAATATGGTTGGTTCCGGAGTATTTATGCTTCCAGCCGCACTGGCGGTTTATGGTGATTTAAGTCTTTGGGGTTGGGGACTAGCTGCTTTTGGAGCGTTAGTGCTGGCTTTCGTTTTTAGTGCACTTGGTAAGCACCTTAGCGTGGGTAGTGGTGGACCGTATCGGTATACTAAAAGCACCCTTGGAGAATTTGCTGGCTTTTTTGTTGCTTGGGGATATTGGATTTCTGTTTGGTGCACAAATGCGGCAATTGCTATTGCATTTGTAGGTTATTTATCTGTTTTTTTGCCAGAATTAGAAGCCAATAGGTTTTTTGCATCCTGCGTGGGTTTGTCTGCAATTTGGATTTTTACATGGATTAATTCAAGAGGTGTTAAAACAACGGGCGCCGTTCAAATAGTAACGGTTATTTTGAAAATATTTCCTTTAGTTCTTGTAGCAATCGGAGGATTATTTTTCATCAATGTTGATTATTTATTTGGCGCAGCAATTCATTCTGATGGTTCTTCTGATATTCAAATGATTATTGCCGCGGGAACGTTAGTGTTTTTTGCTTTTCAAGGAATGGAGTCTGCTACTATTCCAGCAGAGAAAACGAAAAAGCCAAAACGGAATGTGCCAATCGCAACAATGGTTGGGATTCTTATTGCAATTGTCGTTTATATAAGTAGCTACGTTTCTGTAGCTGGGGTAATTTCGCCAGAAGTATTGAGTAAAAGTAGTGCTCCATTTGCTGATGCAGGTGCTATCATTTACGGTGATGCTGCCAGGTATTGGATTGCGCTTGGAGCTATAATATCAACCTTAGGAGCCTTAAATGGTTGGATATTGATTCAGGGAGAGATTCCGGCATCAATAGCCGGAGATAACCTGTTTCCTAAATTGTTTTCAAAAGAGAATAAGCGTGAAGTGCCTATTGTAGGTATCGCCATATCCAGCGTATTGGCTTCTGTTTTGATGTTGATGAATTATGCTCAGGGACTTGCCGAAACGTTTAAATTTATTATTCTGCTTTCCACTTTCAGTGTTTTGCTTCCATATCTCATGGCTAATGTATCCTTAGTATGGATAAGCATTCGGTTAAAACTGAAATGGAAATGGGGATTTATACTATTGGCAATTATAGGATTCTTATTTTCTATGTTAGCAATTTATGGATGCGGTAAAGAGGCCTTTTACTATGGTATATTATTATTGTTGGCTGGCTTTCCAATTTATATTTGGATGAAAAGGAATAAAAAAGGCGATAACTCAAAGCCAAATAATTCCACATAATACTACTTAATTCCAACGTCAAAATTTTTAAATTTACACCATGAAAATAATAACATCTGGTCTTTTGATTCTACTTCTCTTTGCTTCTTGTGCTAAAAGAAGAGCAGAAAAGCAAGCGGAAAAAGATGAACAAATTATTCAAGAGTATTTGCAAAATATGGGACTAACCTCCTCTAAGACAGACGAAGGGTTGCACTACATTGTTAGTCAGCAAGGAACAGGAGATTTTCCGAATGCAATATCTAATGTTACGGTTGCGTATAAGGGATATTATACAGATGGAAGTGTTTTTGATGAGAGTACAACTTCGGGTGTTACCTTTAATTTGCAAAACGTCATCGACGGCTGGACAATAGGAATTCCTAAATATCGAGAAGGGGGGAATGGTATTCTTTTGATACCTTCCGCTTTGGCTTATGGCCCGTCAGGTTCTGGTAGTGTGCCTGGCAATACAGTGCTTATATTTGATGTTCATCTTATTGCCATTCCTTAACCGTAATTGAAATCAATTTCAGATTGATTCTAGATAGATAATTGATGAAGCCAGCAACCATTCATGAGCTAAGTAAAGACCTTGAAAATAGAACTAATGAGGATTTAATAGTTCTTGTTTTAAGAATGGCAAAATTCAAGAAGGAAAACAAGGAGCTACTGACGTATTTGCTTAGGCAGTCCGATAATGAGGCTCGTTATATTGAACAGTTAAAACAGGAGATTAGCAGTCAATTTTTATTGATAAATACATCCAGCATTTATTTTGCAAAAAAGGGATTGCGAAAAGTACTTCGCTATATGGATCGTTTTATTCGGTATTCGGGTAATAAAGAAACCGAGGTTGAGTTACGTATTCATTATTGTATTGAACTGAAAAATTCCGACATTAAGATGGATAGGAGCATATTGATAACCAACTTGTACAATCGGCAAATAGATAAAATCAGGAAAGGGATTGCAGTACTTCATGAAGATTTAAGGTTTGACTTCCTGCAAACCATGAACGAAAGCGACCTTTAATCCTGTTTCAGATTAAATTTTAATAAGTAATTCATGGATGTTTGTTGGTAGTTGTCGGCAAGCTTCAACTTTCCAATATTGTTCCTATTTAGTGTGCTTTTTAAGTAATCTATATCTTATATTGCAATGCATTACAGTAAACTCAATCCTAACAAAATGAAAAAATTAACCAGAACATTATTTTCTTTTGCCCTAATTCTATTCTTTTACCAATCCAATTATGCTCAATTAAATATCAATCAATTGGGGTACATTGATTTGTCTTCGTTACATGGTAATCGTGATTTAAGTGATGTCTGGGGATACGTTGATGGCGCAGGTGAAGAATACGCCATTGTCGGTTTAGAAAATGGAACTTCTGTGTGTCACGTAACAAATCCCGCTACAGCTTCAGAAGTCTTTTTTGAAAATGGAATGAATTCTATTTGGAGAGACATGAAGGTTTGGAACGATCATGCATTTATTACTACAGAAGCCAATAATGGTTTGCTGGTCATAGACTTATCAACTTTAGCTGGAGGTGCTTCGGTATCATTAAATACATCCTATTATTATGGTCCAAGCAGCAATAACTGGGAATCTGCACATAACTTGTTTATTGATGAAAATGGCGTTTGCTACATATTTGGTGCGAACAGAGATAATGGAGGATGTATCATGTTAGACGTTACAGATCCTACTAACATTATTGAACTTGGTGAAATTGAAGATTGGTATGTTCATGACGGTGTTTGTAAGAACGATACACTCTATTTGGCCCACATTAATGATGGATTTATGTCAATTTGGGACGTAGCTGATAAAACAAATCCAATTTTATTAGGTTCTTCGCCATCACCAGGGAACTTTACACACAATATATGGTTTTCAGATGATTTGAATTATATCTACACGACAGATGAGATAACTAATGGGTTTATAGGTGAATATAACATCTCGGATCCGGCTAACATTTATGAAACAGATCGGATTCAATCATCACCGGGCATGGATGTAATTCCTCATAATGCACATTTTTTAAATGATTATATAATTACATCGTACTACCGAGATGGAATTACAATACATGACGTTTCTAATAAAGGAAACATGGTTGAGGTAGGTAATTTTGATACTTCTCCGGCTTTTTCTGGCGACGGTTTTAATGGTTGCTGGGGCGCGTATCCGTGGCTTCCTTCAGGAAATATTTTGGCATCTGATATTGAAAATGGACTTTATATTCTTGGGCCAACCTATCAACGTGGTTGCTTTTTAGAAGGAAATGTTACGGATGTGGTTACAACTGCACCAATCAATGATGTTCAGGTTGAATTAATGACTACAACAGTTTCTGATAATAGTGATATTGTTGGTAATTATGCTGCAGGCTATCATGCTGCTGGCACTTACGATGTAATTTATTCGAATCCAGGATATTTTCCGGACACTGCCTTTGGTGTAGTTTTGTCTAATGGTGTCACAACGGTTCAAGACATGGCGCTTATTCCCATTGTTCCTGTAAATGTTTCTGGTAATGTTTCAGAGCAGGTTTTAGGAAGTAATATAACTGGTGCAATTGTTCAAATTCAGAATACAGACTTTACCTACTCAACTACAACGGATGGCTCGGGAAATTTCATAATAAATTCTGTTATACCGGGAGAGTATCAGGTTACTGTAGGTTTATGGGGTTATGTCACTACATGCGAAACATATGTTTTTAATGCGGCGAGCGCTTCGGCAAGTTTTCAACTTGCTTCAGGTTATGCAGACGACTTTGCCCTTGATTTAGGTTGGGTAGAGTCATCAACGGCTGCAACGGGATTGTTTGAACGGGCAGATCCCGTTGAAATTTCTGGTGGTGGAGGGGTTACTGTCCCGGAGGATGATTTAACTGGAGATTGCGGGGGTTTGTGTTATGTCACAGGTAACGGAGCTTCTTCGGCTGGGGCAGATGATGTTGATGGAGGTGACACGCAAATTACATCACCTACGATGGATTTGGCTATGAACTATGTTAACCCATACTTGAATTTTAGTCGATTTTGGGATAATTCAGGTGGGGCAGGAGGTAGTTCTAGGAACGACAGCCTGACTGTTATTATTAATGATGGTACCAACGATTATATTATCGCATATTATACCGAAGATGATAACGATAATTCGTGGACACCTTTGACCTACCGAATTAGAGATTTTGTAGCACTAACTTCAACAATGACAATTACTTTCCACACTGAGGATGTAGGCGCTGGTCATTTAGTTGAGGCATCGATTGATGGATTCTTAATTTCCGATAGTGCAACTACCTTTCTCGAAGGGAATTTTTCAGACGGATTATTGTTGTATCCCAATCCTAGTAATGGAAATTTCACCATCGAATCGAGTTTGTACCCTATACTGAAAATGGAAATATATACGATTGCTGGGCGACTTATTGATGCGAGAAATATACAAGCTAAAACAATCAATTATGAATTGCCTGTCTCTTCAGGTGTCTATTTGGTTAGACTTAGCTTAGACAATGGCTCTGTTGTGTCAAAAAGGGTAATAAAAGAATAAGGTCAGAGTGTCGAAAACTAGTTAGCGTATCGTTTTCACTGTTGGGTTAAGTTAAGCCATAACTGCTTTTTCTACAATGGAAAATCTGTTGGTTACCCTAAATCGGTTAAAAATAAACCCTCCAAAGAACAGTGCGAGTGCGAATACTCCATACAAAAAGGTTGGGCGGGATCCTTCCAAATTTCCCAGAGAGAATCCAGATTAACCTGAGCGGTGGTAACCACCGGTGGTTACCACCGCTCAGGTTAATCTGGATTCTCTCTGGGAAATTTGGAAGGATCCCGCCCAACCTTTTT
>JABJPZ010000046.1 GCA_018663635.1 Crocinitomicaceae bacterium | reverse complement strand
TCTCTATATCTTCAGGAGCCTGAAAATGAGGATCAATACAACTACGCGGATAGTTACGTAAATCATCAGTACACCATTCCCAAACATTTCCACTCATATCAAATATTCCCCAAGCATTTGCTTTAAGCTGGGCAACGGGTTGAGTAATCTCTTGTGCATTTGCAATACACCAAGATACTTCCTTCCAATGTGTATGGCCTGAATATATAAGATCGTTTCCAGCCTTAGCAGCATATTCCCATTCTGCCTCAGTTGGCAATCTAAAATCTTGCACATAGCTTTCCCAATTATAGTGTCGCCAAGTATTGAGCAGTTGTGTTCTCCAAACACAGAAAGCATTCGCTTGTTGCCAAGTAACTCCCACAACTGGATAGGCGTCATAAGCAGGATGCCAGAAATACATATTAGTCATCGGTTCATTATATGAATACGAAAAATCGTGAACCCACGTGAGTGTGTCAGGGTAAACATTAATTACTTCGTGAATAATAAATCGCTTTCTGTCGTCATGACCTCTTATCGAATTATGTTGACCTTTGGTATTTCTAAATCCTAAGTCCAAATCTCGTCCTTTGTAAATAGGTGGTTCTTCAGTATCAACAGGAAAAGGCATTTCACCATTTTTCATCACTTTTCTATGATCATCATCTGCTTCTGCTTCATTATTCGATAATTTTTTGATCAACGGTCTGCCTTTTACAGCTGCTTCTTGCCAATCAATCCAAAAATATTCGAATTTTAATTTCCGTACATCAATTACCCTTCTCGAGTAATATCTTTGGGTTTCAGGAAGGTACATCTCGCCTAAGATCGCCATCTGCTCGTCGTCCAACCGACCCATATTAGCTCTACGATTTAAATTCCATTCAGATTGATCTTTTTCTTCACCATCATCATCGTAAGCTGGTATTAAGAATGTTTCAGGGTCAGTTTCAGCAACCATTTCTCTTGAAATCGAATCAAATACCCAATCCACAAACTGTCGGTATTCATTATTTTCAATTTCCGTTTGATCCATGTAAAAGGCCGGTATAGAAACCGTTTTAGACCTTGTGTAATGGGCGAATGGCACATCCTGGTCACTCTGACCCATATTATAACTTCCTGCTGGTATATACAACATTCCATATGGATCTGGCATAAACCAAGGTGCTCTTCCTGGTGATCCTAAAAGCTCTCCACGACTTCCGCCTGCACAGCTTCCTAGAAACAGAACAACGACTAAGAAATACAACGTTTTTTTCATGCTACCTACTTTTACTTCGTTTTCAGACTCCTTTTTAAACAACGTTTTCTTGTGGGGAGTGCTTACTACGTTGACAAGGTATTTTTAGTTACAACTTTTACCTAAATTATAAGAACCTCGGGTTCTTGTATTTTTGAACGGGCTCAGGCCTATCCAGATTAAAACAATAGTTCAACATTATCTCATGCGACCCATTACTATAATTACTAAGCTTACTTGTGGTTACATCATATGAGTAACCAATTTTCAACAATCCATCATTTCCTATTGGAGTTTGATAACCTATCATGGGGGCCACAGCATCAGCAACACGATAACTCACGCCTGCCCAAACCATATTTCTGAACATAACGGAAGCATTTACATCAATTTGAGTAGAGGAAGCATCACTTTTAGCCAAAATACTTGGTTTCAACATCCAATCTGCATTAATGCTGTAATTATAACCAGCCATAATCCAATAATGCCTTGCGGTTTGAATATGAATGGCTTTCAAATCTGATTGACTTAAATGAGTAGAACTTAAACCCATCCACAAATTATTAGCCTGATAGAAGACACCGAAACTGAAATCAGGAGCTAAATCGTTTGAGCTTTCAGCCGAAATTGATCCATCTGTATTCCAAGGCGTACCATCTGGAGTTATCCAAGTAGCCGAAATGTTTTTCGAGATTAATCCAACCGATGCTCCTATACCTAGTGTTCCTATTCCAACAGATTTATGAAATGAGTAGTGCAATCGTGCTATGTTATTCGTTTCAAATCCTAATTTGTCATTGTAATAAGTCAAGCCCAAACCTCCACGCAGAACTTTCACAGGCATGTGAACATTTAATAAACCTGTTTTCGGTGCACCGTCAAATTTCACCCATTGGTATCTACCAACGAAAGTTCCACAAATTGCATTATTTAATCCGGCATAACCAGGATTGACACTTAGTTTATCAAACATGAAATGTGTCAATTGAACGTCTTGCTGAGCCATAGACCCAAATCCAACAGAACTCAACACAAGGGCTATTAAAATCTTCTTCATAGTTTTCTTTCAGTAATAAGTCGGTTCTTCCAATTTGTTACAATTAGCTAAAATAGACAAATTCCATGGTTACTCAAAGGAATCCATCAATCATCTCGTCTTAATTCAAATTAAATCGTGCACAATATACTAAAAACAAGGGAAACCTGATTACTAACTCACTAATGAAATTTACGCAGTATATAGTAATCCTATTTTTTTGTTGTCCGTCAATAAAAAATAACACCGACGAAAATCAATAATTCTATCGTAGTTTTTGATAAGTCCTCCACCATAAATCCGGGACAATTCCTTTTGAGGCTTTCTGATAATCCTCGTAGGAACAAGGAATCATATGGTGCCTATCAAACTTGATTCTCTTGTCAGGAGGGTAAGGCACTTCCATCCACCATCGGTCCGACTTATCTGACTTGTAGAAGTTAACCTGATGATCTGTACCTTCAATTGGAACCAAATACTTTTTGTAATTTGCTTTTGTTCCAATAGGGAAATCCTTTTTTCTTTCGCTAGCACCTTCAAAAAAACACCAGATCATTTGTGCTACCAATTTCGCACCGAATTTAGATTCATTAAAAATAGGATTATAATCAAATATACCCGCACAGGACACCTTATCACTTATCCCTGCATATCTCATGATTTGACATATTTGTTCTCCGTACAACCCATTGGGCGAAGCATCTTCTCTATCAAGTCCTAACTCAGAAAATCGTACAGAATTAATATTTATAGAAACTAAGTCAGCGTAACGCATGAGTGGTTCGGTTTTCTTAATATCCGCTTGAATTTCACCTAATCGGTGATAATCAAAATAGAGCTCGTCCATTAAAGCAACTTCTGAAGGAGGCACAAGGTAGGTCTGATAACCAATAGTGCTATAGTTAAACAAATAATTGGGTTCATGTAAAATAATGTGATTGATGTAATTACCGGAATTAACTTCAGATGAATAGGCACCCATATTTAATCTTGAATCTACTGAACAGACATTGACCGTCTGCTCCAGTTTGCTATAGGCTTTGTAAGCTGCAAAACCAAGATCTCTCGATCCTCCTAGGAACACTACTGTTTTGTTTTTTTTAATCAGTTCAAATACAACATCTTCTACTGCCTTGTACGTATCCTGAACAGAAGCTCCCTGATAAATGTTTCCTAAGTCAGCTATTTCAAGATCAAAATGCTTAAACAAACGGTAAAGCTCTCTTCTTATTTCATTAGGGCCTTCAGCCGCACCCATGTTCGTTTCACTTGCTCGATCCTCCTGAACACCAAAAAAGACAACGTCACAAATAGACCAATCCGGGAAAGAGCCATCAACATGACCCAGAACTGATTGACCAATAGTTTCCTTGTGTAAATTCTCAAAAAGATCGGAATTTATTGGTTGAAAATAAATAGAAATAGATGACATACTTGTTTTTTATTGGACACTTCAAATTTATAAATCAAAAAAGCCCCGCAATCGCAATTACAGGGCTTTTATCAACATAGTTTTGAAATCTATTTTTCAGCAATTGCTAAACAATCTTTTAATGATAAAGATTTAGGGTCTGTACCTTTTGGTATCCTGTGATTTTTCTTGCCAATTTTAATGTACGGTCCGTAACGACCATTAAGTACCTGCACCTTAACTTTTTCGTGCTCCCACTCATTAATAAATTTATTCTTATCGGCTTCTATTTTTTCCTCAATTAGCACAATCGACCGGTCGAGTTCAATTGTCATTGGGTCGTCTCCATTTGCCTTTTTTATACTGATAAACGTGCCATCATACCTAATGTATGGCCCGTATTTACCAATACCAATTACCACCTCTTTTTCTTTGTAATCTCCCAGGCTTCTTGGCAGCTCAAATAATTTGAGTGCCTCTTCTAGCTGTATTGAATCAATACTTTGTCCGGCAATCATAGAAGCAAACCTGGGCTTCTCTTCATCTTCTGTATTACCAATCTGTACCATTGGACCAAATCGACCAATCCTCGCTTTTACTGGTTTTCCAGAAACTGGGTCCTCACCAAGTATTCGCTCACCACTAGCCCTTGAAGATGTTTCTATCGTCGTCTCTACACTTTTGTGGAAAGGGTGATAAAAGTCGTTAATCATTTTCGTCCATTCAACTAGACCATTGGCTATTTCATCAAACTGTTTTTCTACAGAAGCCGTGAAATTATAATCCAATATCTTATCAAAATGTTCTACTAGAAAATCATTTACAACTTTACCAATATCTGTTGGAGTAAGCTTATTTTTGTCTGCGCCGTAACGTTCCGTTCTGGACGATTTACTAATTGCATTATTTACCAATACTACTTCGGCCACTGTTCTTTCCTTTCCCTCTATGTTGGTTTTGTCAACATAACCTCTTTTTTGCACTGTACTGATGGTTGGAGCGTAGGTAGAAGGTCTCCCAATTCCCAGTTCCTCCATTTTCTTGACTAAACTGGCTTCAGTGTACCGTGCTGGGGGTCGGGTAAATCTTTGAATCGCTTTTATCGCGTTATAGTCTAACGATTCACCCTCTTTTAAGTTCGGAAGAATTCCTTTCTGATCTTCGTCATCCTCATCATCTGAGCCTTCTATATACACATTCAGAAATCCATCAAATTTAATTACCTCACCATGACCCAAGAATAGTTCTTCAAACCCAGAACCAACTATTCTAACAGTGGTTCTTTCCAATTCTGCGTCTGCCATCTGAGAGGCCAAAGTTCGTTTCCAAATCAATTCATAAAGCTTCTTTTCAGACGAGTCTCCCCCAATCGTATTTAAATTGAATTCAGTAGGCCTTATCGCTTCGTGCGCCTCTTGCGCTCCTTTATTTTTGGTTTGATATTTTTTCGGATTGGCATATTCGCCACCAAAAGAGTTGACTATAACTTCTTTAGCTTGATTCAAAGCGTGGTCAGACAGGTTAACCGAATCAGTTCTCATGTAAGTAATCTTACCTGCTTCATAAAGCTTTTGAGCTACAGACATTGTTCGAGAAACAGAATACCCAAGTTTTCTACTGGCTTCTTGCTGAAGTGTCGAAGTTGTAAAAGGTGCTGCGGGCGATTTTTTCCCTGGCCTTTTATCCAAAG
>JABJPZ010000045.1 GCA_018663635.1 Crocinitomicaceae bacterium | reverse complement strand
GCATCTTACAGTGGTAAAAAATTATTATGGAGTCAGCTTACTGCCAATTATGCAAATGCAATTGAAGGTCTCGTAAAATCCATTAGCACTGTAATATCTTCAACTGAAAGCATGAATAATGGAAGCAAATACGCCCAAGTCGAAGGTGATTTTAGTTCAGGAATCGTTGGAACTATAGATGGCTTGAATGCTATGCATGGTAAAGTAATTAGCATCATCGACAGAAAAAACATTGGAAACGAAAACTTTGACTCAAGTAACGAAAACTACTTGTTTAAAGAATCGAGATCAGCCATAAAAAACTTCGATGAAATTAACTCAAAAACAATTGCTTCACACATGTACTGGGACATCTACTCTAGCGTTTACATGATGATGGGATTAATTACGATATGCATTGGATTACTTCTTTGTTTTATCAGTAAGCCACTAACCAAATTAATGCATGGTGTTGAATAACATTTGTTTGGAAAAAACTAATAAAAAAGCCTTTTCAATTGAAGAGGCTTTTTTTTTGACCTGTCCTATTTGAAATCAAGGAAGTATTTTTCCCGGATTCATAATTCTCTTCGGATCGAAAAGCTCTTTTACACCCCGTAATAAGGCCATATGCACTTCAGGAAAAGCAATAGGCATATACCCTTTTTGAACATAACCAATTCCGTGTTCTCCAGACAATGTGCCTCCTAGAGATACTGTAAACTCAAACAATTCAGTAATTGCCTTAGGTAAATCATTTGTCCAGGTGCTGTCCGGTAAATCTCCTTTTATAATGTTGATATGCAAATTACCATCTCCTGCGTGACCATAGCAAACCGATTTAAATCCATATTTCTGACCAATCTCTTTAACTGCTGAGAGCAGTTTAGGCAATTCAAATCGAGGAACTACAGTATCTTCTTCTTTGTAAATAGAATTGGATTTAACTGCCTCTCCTACTCTTCGCCTTAATTTCCATAGCTGATCTTTTTGGGCCTCATTGTCAGCAAACATAATTTCTCCACACTCATATCCTTCTAAAACTTCGCTAATTTTTTCACAATCCTGCAACAAAACATCCTCGTTATTGCCATCCACTTCAATCAACAAATGTGCTTCTACATTGTCTGCTACGATTAGATTAACCTCCTCGTATTTCATGGTCCAATCAATTGCATCTCTTTCCATAAATTCAAGAGCAGAAGGTGTTATCCCCGCTTTGAAAACGGCGCTAACAGCCTCACACGCTTTTATTGCAGAAGAAAAAGGTGCTAGCATCAATAAATTGTGTGTTGGAAGTGGCAACAATTTCAACACCGCTTGGGTAACAATTCCAAGAGTGCCTTCGCTTCCTACCATTAGTTGAGTCAGATTATATCCAGTAGCATTCTTCAAGGTATTCGCACCGGTCCATATCACTTCGCCATTGGGAAGAACAACTTCCAGATTTAATACAAAATCTTTTGTTACTCCGTATTTAACTGCTCTGGGACCTCCCGCATTTTCAGCAATATTCCCACCAATAAAACAGCTGCCTTTACTGGATGGATCTGGAGCATAAAACAAACCCATTTTCGCCACTTCTTCTTGCAAAACTTGCGTAATTACACCAGGTTGTGTGATTACCTGAAGGTTGTTTTGGTCTATACTGATGATGTTGTTCATTTTTTCCAAAGAAAGCCCAACTCCACCATGGATACTCAAAGCACCGCCACTTAAACCTGTTCTAGCACCAAGGGGGGTAACCGGAATCGAATGCTCAAAACAATAACTCATGATTTGTGACACTTCCAAGGTAGAAGTTGGCTTGACAACTATTTCAGGTGGAAAACTTAAATCTTCCGTTTCATCATGCCCGTAATGTATTCTAGTCTCTTCATCCCAAGCACAATGGGCAGGCCCAACCAATGCTATAAACCATTGGATATTGATTTGATTTAATCTTTGGTATTCATTTTGCAAGTTCATTCATCTAGTTGTTTTGGAACGGGTTCTTTTGTAACTTCGAATCCGTTTAAAATTAATACAATTCTAATGAAGAAATTGATTATAGTACCATTGCTTTTTATTTTATCATTAAATGTTTCTGCGCAATCGAAAGCGCTTACTAACGAAACTATCTGGAAGGATTATGCATTTTATAATGAATCCGTATCAGGAGTAAGATCTATGAATGACGGTGAAAATTATACCTCACTTTTTTCAGACCCGAAGTCTGGTATGACCACCATTAAGAAATTTCCCTATAATAGCGAATCTCAGCCCGAATCTATAATTGACCTTAGTGCGTTAATATTTGTTGGCTCTGAAGGAAAAAAAAGAATTAAAATCAATGATTATCAATTTAACGCAGATGAAACAAAAATTCTACTAGCCACTGAACAAGAAAGCATCTATCGACATTCTACAAAAGCGTATTACTATGTATATGACATAGAGACAAAAAAAATGGCAGAACTTTCAGAAAGTTCAAAAGGGAAGCAACGCTTGGCCCAATTTGCACCTTTCGGGAATAAAGTAGCCTTTGTGCGAGAGAATAATATATTCATCACCGATTTAGATGAAAAACAGGAAATTCAAATTACTTCCGGAGGTAAAATGAACGAAATGATTTTTGGTGCAACTGATTGGGTTTATGAAGAAGAATTTAGTTTTGATAACGGATTGTATTGGTCTCCAGATGGTAGAAAAATTGCGTACTATTATTTTGATGAAAGCAAAGTCAAACAATTTCAGTTAGCGATGTATGATGGACTTTACCCGAGCCAATATGAGTTTAAGTATCCAAAAGCCGGAGAAGACAATTCTGTCGTGCAAGTTTTTGTCTACGAATTATCTTCAAAAAGAACAAGTGCTTTTGACACAGGCATTGATACGGATATATACCTGCCGAGAATAAAATGGACCAATAATCCTGATGTACTTATGGTGACCAGGATGAATAGGTTACAGAATAAACTAGAATTAATGATTGGTGACTTTGATGAAACTCGGCCCAACAATACTGGAGTGCGTACCAAAGTAATTTATTCAGAGGAATCCGAAACCTACATTGACATTACCGATAACCTTACTTTCTTAAGCGACAATAAATCATTTTTATGGTCTAGTGAGAAAGATGGATACAATCATTTGTATCGAATCAACTTGAAAGATGGTAGCTCCTCTCAATTAACCAGTGGTAAATGGGATGTCACAGAACTTGTTGGTGTAGATGAAGATAATAAGCTTATCTATTATTTGTCGGCAGAGGAATCTCCAATGGAACGTGACTTATTTACTATAAAATTAAATGGCAGTTCTAAAAAGAAAATTTCTACACGCAAAGGACAGAATGAAGTAGCGTTTAGTAAAGGGTTTAAATACTACATCAACTACCACAGTGATGCTAATTCTCCTTACTACATAACTTTAAATAATTCCACTGGCGAAGAGTTAAAAACCCTCAAAGACAATCAACGCGTGAAGGATGCCATGAATACCTATGGCTTTGCCCAAAAAGAATTTATTAAAATAAAAACGGAAGAAGGTATTGAGTTAAATGCTTACATGATAAAACCTAAAGAATTTAAGGAAACGCACCAACACCCGGTATTTATGCATGTGTATGGTGGGCCTGGAATTAATACGGTTCACGATGCTTGGGGAGGGCAAAATTTTGCATGGTTTCAGCTCCTAACTCAAAAAGGATATATCGTAGTTTCTGTAGATGCCAGAGGAACGGGTTATAGAGGTAGGGACTTTAAGCATTGCACCTATTTACAACTGGGAAAATACGAGACCGAAGACCAAATTGCGGCTGCAAAATGGTTAGGAGATCTTCCATACGTCGACAAGAATAGAATCGGCATATTTGGTTGGAGCTATGGAGGATACATGTCATCATTGTGTATAACAAAAGGGGTTGGAGTATTCAAATCTGCCATTGCAGTTGCTCCCGTTACTAATTGGAGATATTACGATAATATTTACACGGAAAGATTCATGAGGACACCGCAAGAAAATGGTGAAAACTATGATGTTAATTCACCCATAAATCATATTGCTGAACTCCAAGGGAACTACTTGCTCGTTCACGGCTCAGCTGACGACAATGTACATTATCAAAATACCATGGAAATGATTAACGCATTGGTTAATGCCAACAAGCAATTTGATCTTTTTATATACCCCAACAAAAACCATGGAATCTACGGAGGGAATACTCGCCTGCACCTATACAACAAGATGACTAATTTCATACTAGACAATTTATAAATCATGAAACTACTTTTTGTTGTCACCCTAGTAATTTTAGCTTTTGGCTCTAAGTCACAAACAGCATCAATTAACTGGCTTACATGGGACCAGGCAATCTCTAAGAGTAAAACCGACAGTATTCCAAAAAAAATGTTCATT
>JABJPZ010000044.1 GCA_018663635.1 Crocinitomicaceae bacterium | reverse complement strand
TAAAAAACTCGGAGAGTTGGGATTGATGGGTGTTCTCGTTCCGACAGAATACGGTGGCTCAGGTTTTGGCTATGACGAGTACATCACCGTTATTGATGAAATAGCTCAAGTTTGTGGTTCGATTGGACTTTCCGTAGCTGCACACAATTCTTTGTGCACCGGACATATCTTGTATTTTGGCAATGAAGAACAAAAAATGAAGTACTTGCCAAAATTAGCTTCAGCAGAATACATTGGAGCGTGGGGGCTAACAGAGACTGGTACAGGCTCAGATGCGGGAGGTATGCATACAACGGCTGTCAAGGATGGTGATTACTATGTAATCAATGGGAGCAAGAACTTTATTACGCACGCTATTTCCGGAGATGTTGCTGTAGTAATTGTTCGGACTGGAGAAAAAGGTGATTCACGCGGGATGAGTGCGTTTATTATTGAGAAAGGACTAGATGGATTTTCTTCGGGTAAAAAAGAAGACAAACTAGGCATGAGAGCCTCTGAAACTGGAGGGTTGTTTTTTGATAATTGTAGAGTTCATAAAGATCAGCTGTTAGGTTCAGAAGGCGAAGGTTTTGTACAGGCAATGAAAGTTTTGGATGGAGGTAGAATTTCAATAGGTGCGTTAGGATTGGGAATAGCAAGAGGAGCATTTAAAGCAGCTGTTAAATATTCTAAGGAGCGAGAACAATTTGGAAAGCCAATTTCCCAATTTCAAGGAATTTCTTTCAAGCTGGCAGATATGGCTACTGAAATTCAAGCTGCTGAGCTTTTACTTTATCAAGCGGCTAATCTGAAAAATAATAACGCCAATTGTACAAAAATTGCTGCTATGGCAAAATACCTAACCTCTGAAGTGGCGGTTCGTGCAGCAAATGAGAGTGTGCAAATATTTGGTGGTTATGGATACACGAAAGAGTTCCCTGCTGAAAAGTTTTATCGTGATGCGAAACTGTGCACTATTGGCGAAGGAACAAGCGAAATCCAAAAATTAGTCATATCCAGAGAGGTTATGAAAGAATAAAAAAAAATGGAATGCTTTTGTATAAATGAAAAATAAGCTACATTTGCAATCCTGAAATTTAAAGATTTAATTAAAAAGACTATGCTAATCATTCCAGTTAAAGAAGGAGATTCTATAGAGAGAGCACTTAAGAAGTACAAGAAAAAATTCGAAAAAGTAGGCACTGTCAAGGAGCTAAGAGCAAGACAGTATTTTGAAAAACCTTCTGTAACAAGGAGAGAAGAAGTTTTGAAAGCTGCTTATAAGCAAAGAATGCAAGAAGAAGAAGCTTAGGTAACATTTCCTATTAAAATACGTATTCGAAGGGGAGCATTAGCTTCCCTTTTTTTGTGAAAAATAATTAGCAGCATTGCAATTATTGGATTTTCTTAAAGGGAAGAAGGTAGTACTGTTTAAAATTAGATTATTGCAACAGAAATTTCTAGATTATATTCAGTTTGAGAAAAGGTATTCGGCGCATACGATAAATTCCTATTCTAAGGACTTGAATCAATTTAAAGAGTTCATATTCGATGTTTTTGATATCAAGAGCATCTTGGAGGTGGATCATCAATTTGTAAGGTCGTGGATAGTTAGTATGATGGAAGCTGGTATTTCTTCTAGATCAGTCAATCGAAAATTATCTTCATTAAAATCATTTTATAAATTTTCAATGAAACACGGTCAAATAGAGATCAATCCGATGACCAAAGTCGTTGCGCCTAAAATGTCAAAAAGATTGCCTGAATTTATTGAACAGGATAAAATGAAGAGGCTTTTTGATGAAAGTGAATTTGCAGGTGATTTTTATTCGTTACGAGACCAGTTGATTCTCGAAATATTATATTCAACCGGAATTAGATTATCTGAATTGATTGGATTACTTGAAGTAAATGTATCTAAAGAGGAGTTTAAAGTTTTAGGCAAGCGAAATAAAGAACGGATTATACCGTTGAGCTCATCCTTATCAGCTTTAATAGAAAAATATCTAGAAGAGAAGAGATTAATTGGTAATGCAAACTGTAAGTTCTTGTTAGTCACTGATAAAGGTGATAAAATGTATGAGAAATTTGTTTACAGAAAAGTAAATTATTATCTTGGGATAGTAACGACATCCAATAAAAAGAGCCCACATGTGCTACGACATACATTTGCAACTCACATGTTGAATAATGGAGCAGAGTTAAACGCAATTAAAGAACTTTTAGGACACGCAAATTTATCGGCCACGCAAGTATATACACACAATACGATTGAAAAGCTGAAAAATATCCATACACAAGCTCATCCCAGAGCACAAATAAATAGGAGGAAATCACCATGAGTACAATAGTTCAATCAATTCATTTTGATGCAGATCAAGACCTAGTTAATTTTATAGAATCAAAAGTGAGTAAACTGAATCAATTCTATGATAGGATTATCGATTCGGAAGTTTATTTAAAGGTCGACAAGAATGCAACCAATGAAAATAAAATAGCAGAGATTAGATTAGCTATTCCTGGAAAGGAGCTTTTCGCGAAAAAACAGTGTAAAACTTTTGAAGAAGCAACCGATCTGGCAGTTGAAGCATTAAGACGTCAGATAAGCAAGCATAAAGGCAAGGTGGCGGTATAAATAAACAGAAGTAGATTATATCGCGTCTAAAATTCAGAAAAAAATACTACCCACGTTTGTATAAAACGATATTGTTTATACATTTGCAGACCTTTTCACGGAAAGGTCTGTTTTTGTTTGGGTAAATAATTCACCAAAAACAGCATTTGACATATTATTTCGCCTCTATAGCTCAGTTGGCTAGAGCAGCTGATTTGTAATCAGCAGGTCGTGGGTTCGAGTCCCTCTAGAGGCTCATTTCTTTCGCTGAAAGGGATTGGGGGAGATACCAAAGCGGCCAACTGGGGCAGACTGTAACTCTGCTGTCTTTCGACTTCGTAGGTTCGAATCCTGCTCTCCCCACATTTTTTATTATCTTTGTCAGCGTTTTTGAGGAAATTGCGGGAGTAGCTCAGTTGGTAGAGCGTCAGCCTTCCAAGCTGAATGTCGCGAGTTCGAATCTCGTCTCCCGCTCTAAAAACTGAAAGAAGAGTTTTCTTCTTTTAGTTGTTACAGAGGCACGGTTTTTAGCCGATGTAGCTCAGGGGTAGAGCGCTTCCTTGGTAAGGAAGAGGTCACGGGTTCAATTCCCGTCATTGGCTCTAAAAAGAAATATGGTTGGGCATGGTTTTGCGTGTTTTACCGAAAGAATTGCAAGTCTTGTTGACTTAAACAATACGAGACAAGCAAGGAATTGAGTCTAATGACTCTTGAAAAAAAGTATTATAAAAAGTTAATTAAAAATAAATTTAAACATCTAAAGATATGGCTAAGGCGAATTTCGAAAGAACAAAACCGCACGTAAATATCGGTACTATTGGTCACGTTGACCACGGTAAAACTACCCTTACTGCGGCAATTTCAAAGGTATTGTCTGATGCGGGACTTGCTGAAAAGCAAGATTTCGATCAAATCGACAACGCACCTGAGGAAAAAGAAAGAGGTATTACTATTAATACTGCACACATTGAATACGAAACTGAAGCTAGACACTACGCTCACGTAGATTGTCCAGGTCACGCGGATTACGTAAAGAACATGGTTACGGGTGCTGCTCAAATGGATGGTGCAATATTGGTTTGTGCTGCAACTGATGGTCCTATGCCACAAACTAGGGAGCACATCTTGTTGTCAAGACAAGTAAATGTACCTAGAGTTGTCGTGTTTATGAACAAAGTGGATATGGTTGATGATCCAGAATTGATTGAGCTTGTTGAAATGGAGCTTGGTGAATTATTGGAATCATACGGTTATAACGATACACCAATTCTTGCAGGTTCAGCACTTGGAGCACTTAACGGTGAACAAAAATGGGTTGATTCTGTAATGGAATTGATGAATAGTGTAGATACTTGGATTGAAACTCCAGAAAGAGATACTGCGAAGCCATTTTTAATGTCGGTTGAAGATGTCTTCTCCATAACTGGTCGAGGAACAGTTGCAACTGGTGCAATCGAAACTGGAATCATTAAAACAGGAGACACTGTTGATATTGTTGGTCTTCAAGACGAGAAAATGACTTCTACGGTTACTGGTGTTGAGATGTTTAGAAAGATTCTTGATGAAGGTAGAGCAGGTGAAAACTGTGGTCTTTTATTGAGAGGTATTGAAAAAGCAGATATTAAACGAGGAATGGTAATTGCCGCTCCGGGTTCAATTACACCACATAAAAAGTTTAAAGCAGAAGTATATATTTTGAAGAAAGAAGAAGGCGGTCGTCATACTCCTTTCCATAATAAGTATAGACCTCAGTTTTATTTGAGAACATTGGATGTAACTGGTACGATTGAATTAGAGTCAGGCAGAGAAATGGTAATGCCTGGTGATAACGTAACAATTACAGTTGAGTTGATTACTCCTGTAGCTATGGACAAGGGACTAAGGTTTGCGATCCGAGAAGGTGGTAGAACAGTTGGTGCTGGACAGGTTACTGAAATTATTGAGTAACAATAATTGATTAAAATTTGACGAGAATAAGGTGGGGCTTGTAGGTTCCCACCTTTCTTGTCGTTTTTACGGGCGTAGCTCAGCTGGTAGAGCAGTGGTCTCCAACACCAAAGGTCGAGAGTTCGAATCTTTCCGCCCGTGCAAAAAGGTTCTGAAGACGATTGAACTAAAAAAAAATATTAAAGTGGCAAAAATTATAACATACATAGAGGAAACTATTGACGAACTAGTCAATAAGGTGTCTTGGCCAACTTGGAAAGAGTTGCAAACGAGCGCAATTATAGTTTTAGTCGCTTCTATTATCATCGCCTTACTAGTGTGGGTTATGGATTTCACATTTGGAATCAGGGATGGTAAAGAAGTTGTTTGGAAAGGAATTCTTGGATTCTATTATGATTTTGTTAATCCACCAAAATTATAAAGGATCTAATCGATTTGGTTTGTAACCTATGATGAAAATGGCTGATATTGATTTAAAATGGTATGTAGTTCGTGCAATTAGTGGCAAGGAAAAGAAGGTGAAAGATTATATCGAATTGGAAATCGATAGGCTAGGACTTTCTGATTATGTAAAGCAAGTATTGATTCCGACGGAGAAGGTCTACCAAATTAGAAGTGGAAAGAAAGTTTCTAAAGAGCGTAATTTTTTCCCAGGTTATGTACTTGTAGAAGCGGCTATGGTTGGAGAGGTACCTCACGTAATTAAAGGAATTACTAACGTAATCGGTTTTTTAGGTGCCAAAAAAGGTGGAGAGCCGATGGCCCTAAGGCAGAATGAAGTAAACAGAATATTAGGTAAAGTTGACGAGTTAGCTGAAACCGATGAGGAAATAACAATACCGTTTGTATTAGGAGAGACGGTCAAAGTAATTGATGGTCCCTTTAACAACTTTAACGGAGTGGTTGAGGAGATTAACGAAGAAAAGAAGAAGTTAAAAGTGATGGTGAAGATTTTCGGAAGAAAAACGCCACTTGAGCTAAGTTACATGCAAGTAGAAAAAGAAGGCTAATAGGTAGTGAGGTGGAGATGATTAATGCTTCCCATTAAAACTGAATTACCATAATTATATATAAAATGGCAAAAGAAGTAGCTGGATTAATAAAGTTACAGATTAGGGGTGGTGCCGCGAATCCGTCACCTCCTGTTGGACCTGCTTTAGGTGCAAAAGGGGTGAATATTATGGAGTTTTGCAAGCAATTTAATGCAAGAACTCAGGATAAGCCAGGCAAAATTCTACCATGCGTCATTACTGTTTTCGCAGACAAATCTTTTGAGTTTGTTATTAAAACTCCACCTGCAGCAGTCCAATTATTGGAAGCTGCCAAAGTGAAAAAAGGTTCGCCTGAATCTAACCGAGTTAAAGTAGCTACGGTTAATTGGGATCAAGTAAAGACAATTGCCGAAGACAAAATGCAAGATTTGAACTGTTTTACTGTTGATTCTGCCATGAAAATGGTGGCTGGCACAGCACGTTCAATGGGCATTAATGTCCGAGGAGGGAATGCACCCGCTTAATATTCAAATTGAATTATAATGGCACTGAGTAAAAAGAGAAAAGAAGTGTTGTCCAAATTTGATCAGGACAAAGCGTACAGCTTAGCTGAAGCGTCTTCTATTTTAAAGGAAGTATCTAATGTGAATTTCGATGCATCTATTGATGTTGCGGTGAGATTAGGAGTTGACCCTAGAAAAGCTAACCAGATGGTTAGAGGGACGGTTTCACTACCTCACGGAACAGGTAAAGATGTAAGCGTTTTGGTATTGTGTACTCCGGATAAGGAAGAAGAAGCAAAAGCTGCTGGAGCGGATTACGTCGGTTTGGATGAATACATCAATAAAATCAAACAAGGTTGGACTGATGTGGATGTAATTGTTACAATGCCATCCGTTATGGGAAAAGTAGGTTCTCTAGGTAGAATTTTAGGGCCAAGAGGTTTAATGCCTAATCCCAAAACAGGTACGGTAACAATGGATGTTGCGAAAGCAGTGACAGATGTGAAAGCAGGAAAGATTGATTTCAAAGTAGATAAATACGGAATTGTTCATGCAGCGGTTGGAAAGGCATCTTTTGATGCAGATAAGATCAAAGAAAATGCAGATGAATTGATTCAAACATTGATCAAAATGAAGCCATCTTCTTCTAAAGGCACTTATGTCAAGAGCATCTATATATCAACTACAATGAGCCCTGGTATTCAAGTGGATACAAAATCTGTAATTGCATAAATAGCGTAGTATGACTAAAGAACAAAAAAACGATGCGATTGGTCAGTTAACGGAAGAGTTAGCAGCTGCTAACATTTTCTATCTAGCTGATACGTCTGAATTGGATGCAGATTCAACTTCAAAATTAAGAAGAAGCTGTTTCAAACAAGACGTTTCTCTCAAAATCGTTAAAAATACATTGCTTCAAAAAGCAATGGAAAAAGTTGAAGGAAAAGACTTTAGTCAGCTTTTTGATGTTTTAGCTGGACCGACGGCTATCATGTACTCTGAAGTAGGAAATTCTCCTGCAAAAATTATTAATGAGTTTAGAAAGAAGCATGATAAACCAGTCCTAAAGGCGGCATATGTTGAGGAATCAATATATATCGGAGATGACAATTTAAAAGCACTTTGTGATATCAAATCGAAAGAAGAGCTTATAGGAGAAGTTATTGGACTTCTTCAGTCACCTGCGAAAAATGTTATTTCTGCATTGCAGTCTGGAAAACAAACAATCGCTGGCTTAGTAAAAACTTTAGCTGAAAGAGAATAATTAACAAATTAAACACAACACACAAAATCAAATAAAATGGCAGACGTGAAAAACTTAGCAGAAGAGTTAGTAAACCTTACTGTTAAAGAAGTTAATGAGCTTGCTGAAATCCTTAAAGAAGAATACGGTATCGAACCTGCAGCTGCTGCTGTAGCTGTTGCTGCTCCTGGAGCAGGCGGAGGAGATGCTGGAGACGAAGAAAAAACAGAGTTCGATGTAGTTCTAACTGCTGCTGGAGGTGCTAAACTTCAGGTAGTTAAAGCTGTTAAAGAATTAACTGGTCTTGGTCTTAAGGAAGCTAAGGAGATGGTAGATAACGCTCCGAGTACACTGAAAGAAGGTGTAACTAAAGACGAAGCAGAGGGCATTAAAAGTGCTCTTGAAGAAGCAGGTGCTGAGGTAGAATTGAAGTAATTTTTCCTCCACTAGTATTAGGTATAAACTACCAATTCAGTCTAAAACGGCTGAATTGGAAGTCTATACCCTTTGTCGTTTTTAGACAATTCATTTTTTTTCGAACTTCTTATTTAAACTAATTTACATTGGCAAAAACAAATAGTATTACAGGGAGAATCAATTTCGCAGCGAGTAAACATCAGTTTCCGTATCCGGATTTTCTCGAAGTTCAATTGAAGTCTTTCCAGGAATTTTTCCAATTGGAAACTACTCCTGAGAACAGACAGACCGAGGGTCTTTTTAGAGTTTTTAACGAGAATTTTCCGATTACGGATACAAGAAATCAGTTCGTTCTTGAGTTTATGGATTATTTTGTTGATCCTCCTAGATACACCATAGAAGAGTGTATAGAAAGGGGCTTAACGTACTCTGTACCACTCAAAGCTAAGTTAAAATTGTATTGTACGGATCCCGAGCACGAAGATTTTGAAACAATTGTTCAAGATGTATATCTCGGAACTATTCCATATTTGACTCCAAAAGGATCATTTGTTGTAAATGGTGCTGAAAGAGTAATTGTTTCTCAATTACACAGATCACCAGGAGTTTTCTTTGGGCAAAGCCGTCATGCTAATGGTACAAAACTGTATTCAGCTCGGGTAATTCCTTTTAAGGGGTCTTGGATTGAATTTGCGACAGACATTAATAGTGTCATGTACGCATATATCGATAGAAAGAAAAAACTTCCTGTTACCACGCTGTTTAGAGCGATTGGTTATGAAAGCGATAAAGATATTTTAGAAATATTTGATCTCGCTGATGAGCTTAAAGTAACGAAAACCAATCTTAAGAAATCGTTGGGAAGAGTTTTAGCTGCGAGAGTTCTTAAATCATGGGTTGAGGATTTTGTTGATGAGGATACAGGTGAAGTTGTTTCAATTGAAAGAACGGAAGTAATTATTGATAGAGAAGTCGTACTTGAAGAATCTCACATAGAAGAAATTATTGATGCTGGTGTTAAAACCATCATTCTTCACAAAGAAGATGTCAATTCAGCTGATTTTGCAATTATTTACAATACGTTACAAAAGGATACTTCGAACTCTGAAAAAGAAGCGGTAGAGCATATTTACCGTCAATTAAGAAATGCTGAGCCGCCAGACATTGAAACAGCGAGAGGCGTAATTGATAAGTTGTTCTTTTCAGAACAACGTTATGATCTTGGTGAAGTTGGACGGTATAGACTAAGTAGAAAACTAGGACTTGATGAGAATGAGGAGTCTAGAGTTCTAACCAGAGTGGACATCATATCAATTATAAAGTATCTGATAGAGTTAGTAAATTCTAAGGCAGATATTGATGATATTGATCACTTATCGAATAGAAGAGTAAGAACAGTTGGCGAGCAGTTGCACAGTCAATTTTCTGTTGGATTGGCAAGAATGGCCAGAACAATTAGAGAAAGAATGAATGTTAGGGATAACGAAGTATTTACTCCTATAGACTTAATTAACGCTAAAACGTTATCATCAGTTATCAATTCATTCTTTGGAACGAATCAATTATCTCAGTTTATGGATCAAACCAATCCATTGGCTGAAGTTACGCATAAAAGAAGGCTCTCAGCTTTAGGACCAGGCGGTCTATCAAGAGAAAGAGCAGGTTTCGAAGTAAGAGATGTCCATTATACTCACTACGGTCGATTATGTACAATCGAAACACCGGAAGGACCTAACATTGGACTTATTTCTTCTTTATGTGTTTTTGCTAAAATCAATAGATTAGGATTTATTGAAACTCCTTATCGTGAAGTTAGCAATGGTAAAGTAAACATAAAGGATGCACCGATTTATCTGAGTGCAGAAGAAGAGGATGAAAGAACCATTGCACAAGCTAATGCACAGGTTGATGAGAAAGGAAACTTTTTAACAGACAAGGTTAAAGCTAGGCTAGAAGGAGATTTCCCAGTTGTTCCTCCTAAAGATATTAATCTTATGGATGTTGGAACGAATCAAATTGCATCAATTGCGGCATCTTGTATTCCCTTTTTGGAACATGATGATGCGAATAGGGCATTGATGGGATCTAACATGCAGCGTCAAGCAGTACCTTTGCTTAAACCATGTGCACCGATAGTCGGAACTGGAATTGAAGAGCTAATTGCCAGAGATTCACGTGTATTGATAAATGCTGAAGGAGAAGGTGTTGTAGAATACGTGGATGCGCAGGAAATTATCATTAAATACAACAGATCAAATAATGATAAATTAGTTTCTTTCACCGGAGATTCTAAATCATACGGTCTAACTAAGTTTCAGAAAACGAATCAAGGTACATGTATCAACCTAAAACCAATTGTAAAATTAGGTGATAAGGTAACAAAAGGACAAGTGCTTTGTGAAGGATATGCAACAGACAGAGGCGAGCTAGCATTGGGTCAAAACCTGAAGGTTGCTTTTATGCCTTGGAAGGGATACAACTTTGAAGATGCGATCGTAATTTCTGAAAAAGTAGTTAAGGAAGATATCTATACTTCGATACACATTGACGAGTACACGTTGGAAGTAAGAGATACGAAAAGAGGATTAGAAGAGTTGACTGCTGATATTCCCAATGTTTCTGAAGAAGCAACGAAAGATCTTGACGAAAATGGAATCATCAGAGTTGGTGCGGAGATTAAAGAAGGAGATATTCTTATTGGTAAAATAACACCGAAGGGAGAAACTGATCCTTCACCTGAAGAAAAATTGCTTAGAGCCATTTTTGGAGATAAAGCTGGTGATGTTAAAGATGCTTCCTTGAAAGCTTCTCCTTCTTTGAGAGGAGTTGTTATTAACAAGAAGTTATTCTCAAGAGCAATTAAGGATAGAAAAGCTAAAGCACAAGATAAGCCTGCACTTGAATTATTAGACAAAGAATACGAAAAAGAAGCATTAGCTCTTAAAGGTGTTCTTGTTGAAAAACTTTTGGAAGTTTTAGGTG
>JABJPZ010000043.1 GCA_018663635.1 Crocinitomicaceae bacterium | reverse complement strand
TCCATCAAGGCAAATCCAAAAAGAAAGATAGCGGAAGAAAAAGAACTTCCGTGAATTCCGTAAAAGTACTTCGAATATGTACTCAGATTAACGAAGAACTAACTCAAAAACAAAAACTAATTGTTCTAATTCGAATATTGGAATTTATTTATGCCAATGACGAAGTTGCTGAACAAGAACTGGAATTTGCAACTACTGTTGCAGAAACATTTAATATCTCTAGAGAAGAATTTACTCGATGTAAAGATTTTGTCGAATTAAACACAGATAAACTTATTGATGATGCGCATTGGATGTTTGTTGATGCAATCACTGATTCAGCATTAGATCAAGCCCATCATCTGTATTCTGAGAGTATTGAAGGGAGAATCGTCATCATTCGGATTGAGTCGGTGAATATTTATTTCATGAGGTATCAAGGCAAATCAGACCTTTATCTCAACGGCCAGGTATTACCACCCAACAGAAATTTCATTTTGAATCAAGGATCTTCAATTAGAAGCTCGCGTGTTAAACCAATCTATTACAGTGATATTATTGGTCGATTCCTAAGCGATGATTCAACAGCTAAAATCAATTTTAAGACCGATGGAATTCAATACCATTTCAAAGGAGGTAAAGTAGGTTTACACCCCATTAATTTTTCTGAAGATTCAGGCAAGCTAATTGGTATAATGGGTGGGTCTGGAGCAGGAAAATCAACGCTATTAAATGTACTGAATGGTAATTACACCCCAACTATTGGTGCCGTTACGATTAATGGAGTAGATATTCACAGAGAGACAGACGATATCGAAGGTTTAATTGGATATGTGTCACAAGATGATCTTCTTATTGAAGAACTCACTGTCTTTCAAAACTTATTTTTTAATGCGAAGCTGTGCTTCGGTAACTTGAGCGATTCTAAAATTTCGCTCATGGTCATGGACACGCTCAATGCTATTGGTCTGAGTGAAGCAAAAAATTTAAAAGTTGGTAGCCCATTAGAAAAGACTATTTCCGGTGGTCAACGTAAGCGATTGAATATCGCTCTTGAATTAATCAGAGAGCCTTCTGTCATGTTTGTAGACGAACCTACTTCCGGTTTATCGTCAAGAGACTCAGAAAATATTATGGATTTGCTCAAGGAGCTTGCTCTTAAAGGCAAACTGATTTTTGTGGTTATTCACCAACCATCCTCTGATATTTTTAAAATGTTTGATACGCTTTTGATCTTAGATCAAGGAGGTTTCCCGATATATAACGGGAATCCTGTTGATGCGGTCGTCTATTTTAAAAAATTAGTAAGCCATGTAAATGCAGAAGAAAGTGAATGTCATTCTTGCGGAAATGTGAACCCAGAGCAAATATTCAATATCATCGAATCAAAAGTGGTTGATGAATATGGCAATCTAACTGGAAATCGTAAAGTTTCTCCAAAAGAATGGAACAATAACTATAAAGAGCTTATAGACAACACAGAATTACCTGCTACGGTAAAAGAAAACATCCCTGAGAGCGAATTTAAAGTACCTAGCATCTGGAAACAGTTCATGGTATTCTTTAAACGAGATGTACTCTCTAAATTAACCAATACACAATACTTACTGATTAATTCTATTGAAGCGCCGGCACTCGCAGCTATTCTAGCCTTTTTCATGAAGTATTTTAACAATACTGAAATTGGTGAAGAATATGTTTTCAGGTACAGTGAGAATATTCCCCAGTACTTATTTATTTCTGTAATTGTGGCCTTGTTCATTGGACTAACTGTAAGTGCTGAAGAAATTATTGGTAATCGAAAAATATTGAAAAGAGAAGAGTTTCTGAATCTTAGCAGAGGCAGCTATTTGGCTTCCAAGATTTCAATTATGTTTGTTATTTCAGCCATTCAAACACTTCTTTTCGTTTTGGTTGGAAATTTCATTCTAGAGATAAAGGGCATGATTTTTCCGTATTGGATTATTATGTTTTCAACATCTTGTTTTGCAAACATGCTTGGCCTAAACATATCATCCAGTTTTAATAGCGCCAAAGTAATCTATATCTTAATCCCAATTCTGATTATTCCACAACTACTTTTTAGCGGCATCATCGTTTCTTTTGACAAGCTCAACCCGATGTTTAAATCAGAATCTCACGTGCCATGGATCGGTAACGTAATGGCATCTAGATGGGCTTATGAAGCATTGGCCGTTTACCAATTTAAAAATAACGAGTTCGAAAAAGACTACTATTTGTATGATAAAGAGATGAAATTTTCCAACTGGAAGAAAGACCAATGGGCTCAGGCCATGGAAAACAAAGTCAATTATGTGCATAAATATTATTTAGACTCTGCTGACTCCCCCAACATCCAGGAAGGAATTGATCTAATTATTCGAGAGTTTCAAAAAGAACAACGCAGGTTAGCCAAAGACTCAAGAATCGAAGTAAAACCTGAATTCAATTTTCTTTCAACTCTAAAAGATGCTAAAACTTTCAACGAAGAAATCTATTTAGATTTAAGGGGTTCAATCGTTACTATTGAAGAAATTTATAAATGGCTCTTCAATTATTACGAAAACTTATCAGATGACATTGCTGTTGCCGCCAAAACACCTTCAACTGAATTTTTAGATGATCTTGACAGGAAGCTAACAGCAGGAACCATTACAAAAAAAGAATTTAGATCGCTTAAAAAAGCCGAAAGAAATCGCCTTGGCACTATTAATTCCGACCTTCAGAAAATCTACACGAACGAAGCCCTTGAAAAATTTGTTACGAATGACAACAGTTTCGAATACATTGTTGAAGCTGAAGGACAACTCATTCAAAAATCCGATCCCATTTACCTAGATCCATATGACAATTATTTCATGCGGTCGCATTTTTACTCTCCTAGAAAAATGTTTTTCGGAAGTTATTTGAGCACTTTTGTATTTAATACAATGATGATTTGGCTCATGTCTGTGATTTTAATTATTGCGTTGTACTTTGACCTTCTGAGACGCATTATTGAAGGATCAGGTAAGCTATTTTCAAAAATAATTCCATCATCAAAGAACTAAACGATTCGTTTAGTTTTTATTTTTTGAATAATATTAATTATTTGAGCTTTCGCATTTAGATTAAATAATTAAAAAGAAAACTCCTAGATTAATTTATCGAGATAAAATGGCACTGTCTTCTTTAATTAAACGTGCAATTTTAACCTTGAGCGTAAAGAAAGAGGAATGATTGTCTAAAGACATAAAGCTGTACTCAAGTTTTTGTCCAGACTTCCTGGCAATATCTATCATCCCTAATCCGCCACCACCCTTAGCAGACATTTGTCCATTTCTCAAAACAGCCTTATAATAGGTTTTGAGTTCTTCCTTATTCAATTCATTGACCTTATCAATTTTACTTTTCAATTCAGGTACATGCTTAGTCAAAATATAATTACCAGTGTATACATTATAATACCCACTGTGGCTCGACAGCATGAAAATAGCATCATTATCCTGGCCATTGCATTCTTGACAATCATCTATGTGATGATACAAATTTTGCAGACATTCCACTAAAACATTGAATACTTTCTTTTTCACCCTCGGAGCCTCTTCAATAATATCTAATTTTGATTCTATACTAATCAGTATTGAACTTAGCAGGTTCGACGTTATCTCCCCCTTAAAGGAAATCATCACATTGTGATCCTTCATCCGTTCATAGAAATCGTATATATCAATCATTGTTGTGGCGCTTATTGCGGGGCGAATACCTAAATATAAATAAACTGTAATGGTACGCAAAACTTATAATGCTATATTCGTTAACAATGGTGACAAAAAATTGGTATTCTGATTGGTTTGACTCGAAATATTACCATGTACTTTATAAGAATAGAGGCCAGACTGACGCAGAATTCTTTATTCGTAATTTAATTACCTTCCTTAATCCCGATGAGAACAGCCATATATTAGACCTTGGCTGTGGGAAAGGAAGACATTCCAAATTTCTTTTTGACAATGGGTTGAAAGTCACTGGATTAGACTTATCTGAAAACAGCATCAATTGTGCTAAAATTCACGAAACTGAACGTCTGCATTTTTCTGTTCATGACATGAGAAATGTTTATCAAAGAGATCAATTTAATTTTGTATTCAACTTATTTACAAGTTTCGGGTATTTTAATTCCCAAATTCAAAACCAACAAGTAATGAATGCAGTAGATGTTCAGCTAAAACAAGATGGCATTTTAGTTTTAGATTATCTGAATGCTCAAAAGGTTCGAAATACTCTGGTTCCTAATGAGATTATAACCCATGATGGAATAAAATTTAATATCACCAGACACATTTCTAATGGTAATGTTTTCAAAAGAATCAAATTTGAAGTCAACAAAAAGACGTATAGCTTTGAAGAACGTGTCGAATTATTAGAAATAAATGACTTTAAAACCTATCTAAATGCAACTACGTTGCGTTTAATTCATACCTTTGGTGGCTACGAATTAAAAGAGTTCCAACCCGAGAAATCAGATAGGTTAATTCTAATTGCCAAAAAAGAAAAGTGAACGAAGATTTAAGTGCTATTTTACTTCTAACTGTCCCTATTGTATCTTTAGGGATACTTACTGTTTATTTCCAAGATAAACTAAAGCAATTCAACCGATATTTTTTACAATTCTCCGGTGCTTTTTTACTCTCTGTTCTTGCCTTGCACATATTTCCTGAAGTGTATGCAGCCGCGTCGAATGAAGGTGAATTACTAACGATTAAGACAATTGGGCTTTTTGTTATTGTTGGCTTTTTTGTACAAGTGTTTTTAGAATTCCTTTCTCAAGGAATAGAGCATGGACATATCCATGTACATAATAGAAAATCGTTTCCTCTCGGTGTTCTTTTAAGTCTATGCGTTCATGCCTTCATTGAAGGTATGCCCTTAGAGCTGGTTATTCATTCAGATTTAGCAGAAAATGCTCAAAATGCAATCATCCATGCGCACGATCACGGCCATGGACACGCTCATCATGGTAACAGTGAGCACAGCTCTTCTTTATTTTGGGGGATACTGGTTCACAAAGTTCCTGTCGGGATTACCTTAGCGATGCTTCTGATTGCGAATAACGTAAGCAAAATCAAAACCCTTATGTCTTTGATTTTATTCGCCTCTATGGCTCCATTAGGCCTTCTTTTGATGCATTTCATTAGTCATGGCGCGAGCATATCTTTAGGTTACACT
>JABJPZ010000042.1 GCA_018663635.1 Crocinitomicaceae bacterium | reverse complement strand
TCGCTATTCCTATGCGAAAAAACTCTTGATAAAAACTCTCTTTCATCGGATAAACAATAATTTGTAAACCACCAATCTCAGCTTTATTTGTTATTTGCTCTTCTGCGGTAAAACCTTCTCCAAGAGGCATTGCAACGAATTGCCTGATATATCCTTCGGATACATTAAACCCATCTAGCCATTGTTGTTCAGAACTAACGACGTAATCTTGAGGTTTTTTAGATAGAGCATTACTCCATTGTTGACCAGAGACGGCATTAATTTTTCCAGCAGCGACTTTAACCGCACATGGATAATTACCTTTAAAAGAAATCCATAAGGCTTCAGATTGATACATCGGTAAAAAAACACCACCATGTTTTTTCCATTTATTGGGAAGGTTTTTTGCATAATCATCAACATGGTGAAGTGGGAATTTGCCTAGCCCAGGGGGTAAAGGATACTCGTTATTATCATCGGGAATTCTTAAGGTACGTTGGAAATTAATATTACAGCCGGCTTTAGGATGAATGTTAGGAAATTTAAATTTAAGTTCATTATCTTTAAGTTCTATCATTGCTATTCTCCTTATGATTACCATTCTCCATCACGAACATCACGAGAGATTCGTAATATTGCATGATCAGGCATAGATTTAAGTTGCCGAATCAAATCAGCAAATAACTCAGGACGTTTACGGATAATTTCTAAAAGATCTGAAGACACTTTTCCTGCCATAGCAAGAAGCATATCTTCATCTTTGTCCAACTCGATAGCTAATGCACGAATTTTGGCCTCCGAAGGAGGTGCTACTTCATCGCGTTCAATTTTACTTAAGTAAGCTGGCTCCACACCAATTCTATTGGCGACCTGTCGTACTGAGAACCTACGATCTATCTTTTTTAGTGTTTCGCGGTGATCACGAATATATTTTCCAAACGTCATGTGTACTACATAGTACACACTATTTAAGAATAATCAACTTTTTTTTAAGGAAAACTGGAAAAGTTATTCTGTTTTTACAATAATCCTTGAATAAACCGCCCTTCTTCAAGATTAAACCAATGAGAAACTTTGCCTTGATCCTTCTCCATAAAAAGGTTGACTTGGATCTTAACCGGAACAGGTCGATATTTATCCCATGTGCCTTGCAGAATAGATTCATGCCTTGCCCAACCTCCTGGTGGCAAGTGACCCTGTTGCTCTTTTCGCCTTCCCCATCTAATCAATTCAATGGATTGATTTTTCATCAGAATGGGTAGTTCTGCGTTAGGGTTAGGAAAGTAGGTTTTAACTGTTTCCTCTTTGTATTGATACTGAATTCCACCACACATAATTATTCAACTATCTAATCTGTCCATATAGATTCTTCACCTACAAAATACTTACAAATGTTTCAGTTTCCATTCTCGCCTAATACCAGAACCATGCAGTGACAATAAGGAACCCAGCAAAAATAGAAGAAAAAGTTGACGCGATAATTCTTACACTAAATTATCTCTACAAGCCAAGCAAACTTGTAAAGTAAATCTTGATATTGAACCGCATCTAGATTTGATTTCATTTCTGACTTTCCTAAAGCATCCATGGGGAACTCATTCATGTACGTCATCAAATCATTTTCAAATAAACATCTGCCAATATTTCAGCATCTAATAATGCACCATGCAACTTGCGCCGACTTGCATCAACATTTAATCTCTCACACAAAGCATCTAAAGTATTTTTCTGACCTCTAAATAGCCTTCTTGCAATACTTAAGGTGTCTATTATCGAGCAATGCTCTTTTATGGATGCCCCGGAATCATAGTATGAGGACCATAACTCAGCATCAATAAAACTTACGTCAAATCTGGCATTATGAATAATCAACTCATCGCCATCTAAGAAATCCATAAATTCGTCCACAATATCTTCAAATCTTGGCTTGTTTCGCAAAAAACTATCACTAATTCCATGCTTTTTATACGCCCCATAACCAACCTTGCGGTCAGGATTTAAATAAACCTGAAATGACTCGCCAGAAATCTGCTGGTCTAATAATTCAACACATCCAATCTCAATAATACGATGGCCGCTTTTAGGTGATAAACCTGTTGTCTCTGTATCAAGAACAATTTGTCTCATGATTTTAATCTCCTAATGGTTTTAACGATATAAACAGTCGAGTAGCAAGACATCAAATACTTCTGGTGTTTGCCTTACTGCGATCACAATCGGTTTAAGTAATGTTCTTAGTTTCGGGCTATTAAACAAAATATCTACACCACTGTTTGAATATTTGTGTACGCGTTTAACCCCTAATTTCAACATGGCTTCAAGGTCATTATTAATAGTGTGCTTTCTAACTACAGTTAAAAACCTTTGGCATGATGCATCTCCTTTAATCATCAACTTTG
>JABJPZ010000004.1 GCA_018663635.1 Crocinitomicaceae bacterium | reverse complement strand
GTATTTCCAGAAAGACTCAATTCTTGATCATCAGTACTAGAAAGATCAATAGTCGTGAATGAATTTCCGTCTGTATAATTAAATGTGAATGTACCGTCTGAATTGTTAGTAGTAGAAGCAATACCTACACCGTCCATACCGTCATGACCATTGGTTCCATCAGCTCCAGGTAGTCCTTGAGCCCCGTCTGCTCCGGTAAAGTCTGCAGTCGTAAATGTAGTTCCGTCGGTATAATTAAATGTGAATGTACCGTCTCCATTGCCTGTAGTAGAAGAAATGCCTATGCCGTCAATTCCATTGGTTCCATCTACACCATCGGCACCTGCACCGCCTGCTAGTGTAGATAGATCTGTAACGATCGTACCCGCTGCATCGGTTATCTCTAAATCTGTTCCATTCAATACAACACTTGTGTTCGTTTGGTTGCTAGAATTAGGCGTCTGCCAACTTAAATTTCCTGATCCATCTGTTGTAATCACTTGGTTGGGTGTGCCATCGGTATTAGGGTAAGTGACATTGCCAGTGGTTAATGCACCAGCTGTGGAAACGCTGGTAACAAGGGGATCACCTAATTGTATCGTATTGCTTGAACCCACTATTGCATTATACCCAATGGCAGTAGCATTAGTAAGACCGGGTGAAGCAACATCTGCACTGCTTCCTAATGCCGTGTTGTTCTGCCCCGTCGCGTTGGAGTTAAGGGCTTGATGTCCAATCGCGGTGTTGTAATACCCCCCCGTGTTGGAGTGTAGGGCTCGAAATCCAATCGCGGTGTTGAGAGTCCCCCCCGTGTTCAAGCAAAGGGCTTGATTTCCAATCGCGGTGTTGTGATACCCCCACGTGTTGGAGTAAAGCGCTTGACCTCCAATCGCGGTGTTGCCTGTACCGGATCCACCGCCTTTGCCAACAGTAATATGATTAATGAGAATATCTTCCGTAACTTCAAGTTTTGCAGTAGGAGTAGATGTGCCGATGCCTACATTGCCAGAAACAGTGCTATACATGTTTGGGCCTGAAACGGTCCAATCGTTATCAACTGCAGAAAGTGCTGGTGCAAGCCAAGAAGCATTTCCATCCGGATCAGAAGTCAATACATAACCTGCATTTCCTCCTGTGGTCATTTGAAAATGTTCTGTTTTTGTTTTTCCGGCCACATCTACTTTAGCATCCGGAGTGTCGGTGCCGAATCCGAAATCTCCGTGAACCGTAAGTCTTGCATGCTCAATATTATCGGTTTTAATAACAAGAGCAGCAGCGTCTGTTGTGCCTAGAAAATTATCATCCTCGTCAATGCTTCCATTTCCAGTTGTTTTCCAGAATCTATGTAATTTTTTATCCTCTGATGGAGAATCTGCCATTCTTTCAGCCGTAATTGCATGCATAGCATAAGGTACACTGAGTAATTGGCTACTTCCTGAAATGCTGTAGTTGCTACCTCCGTTGGGGTCTGTCTCTGTTTTTATGAAATGTAACCCTGAAGACCAGTCTATCGATGCAAAATTACCGCTTATTGTTCTGCCGCCTCCAATTTCCAGGCTTACTAAACCGTTTGCATTTGTATTGGCGGCATGGGTTTCTACGTAAATAGCCTCATCTGTTTCTGATTCAACCAATACACTTATGCGGATAGAAACCATTTTTTGAACGACTAATGCTCCACCGTCATCTCTTATGACAGCTTGGTAACTCATTTTTTGTGGTGCCTGAGCAAAAGCACTTGCTGATATTATTACAGCTGTTATTAAGGCAAATAAATTTTTCATGGCTATTTAATTTTTAATGATTCTAAAAGTTTTTATTAATGAGTTGTTATCGATCACATGTAACAAGTAGGTACTTGTTGGCAGGTCTTTCATGCCAATAGTTGTATGGCTGCTAACTACTTGTTTGCTGTTCAATAATTGCCCTTGCATATCATACAACTGATAGGTTAACTTCTCATTGTTGTAATTGCCAATGTTAAGTGTGAGGACATTATTTGTTGGGTTGGGATATGCCAATAATTCTAATTTAATCTCTGCTATTTCCATACCACTAGAAATGAATATTTCATAGGGTTGTTGAACGCCTTGAGCTACGCTTCCGTTTGTTCCTTCGCTAGTGGTGTAAATTACTTGTCCAACTGTGTAGCTTGATGAACCTCCTGTTCCGCCGGCTTCCCCGCCGGTTGCAGGTACTGTTTCCTGGGCGTGCAGGCTTCCGATCCCTAAAAGGAGAAACACAAGGCTTGTTGTTGTATTATTTCGTTTCATAAATAGAGGTTTAAGAGGTTTTGGTTGTTTGCTAGTATCGAAGAGTGCTGAGCAAAAAAATTAGCAGTTCTTTCAATAAGCTTTCCACCAAATTAAGGCCAACTGTATTTCAAAACAACAGCCAATGTACCAACCGCCCATTTGGGTTTACGAAACAAGACTTTGCTAAATATGTTCGGTGATTCAATTCATTGGACAAGAAAAAAAGCAACAGAGATTTTGTATGTAATTCATTCCAATTCCATTTGCACACAGATAGAATTACTTTTTTTTATTTTAAAAGTGGCTGAAATTCAGTAACTTAATAGAATAACTATAAAGCTATGATTAACTTTACACCAAAATTTCGAAGGGAAATTGAAAAAGGATTGATAGAGCATGAGACAGTTTCAGATTACATGACTCGGGATCTAATCAGTTTTACACCTGAACAAAACATCACCGAAGTAATAGAAACCATAATTGCTCATAAAATATCTGGGGCACCAGTGGTTAATAGTAACCAAGAGCTAGTTGGTATTATTTCGGAAAAAGATTGTTTACGTGTACTATTAGACGACGTTTACCACAACTTACCACCCAGTGAGCGCAATGTGAGTAATTACATGTCTAAAAAAGTTGTTACCGTTGACGACACCATGGATGTGGTAGAAGTAGCCAATTTGTTTCTAAATTCTAACTTCCGAAGGTATCCGGTAGTAAGAAGTGGAAAACTTGTTGGGCTGGTAAGTCGTCGTGATATTTTGCGCGCGTCCAAAACAATAAAGAAAACGAGCTGGTAATCCTTGTTTTCAAAAGTGCAATTGCCCATTTCTTCAGATTGGCAAATGGGAAAGGGTGTGTTTAATTTTGGAATTTCTAAGGCCTGAAAATGCTCTTGTTAAGATCAAAAGAAAAACAGTAATAGATTTCAAACAATTCTATACATTTGTAGCCCAAAATGGCCCCGTAGTTCAAGGGATAGAATAGTTGTTTCCTAAACAATTGATCCAGGTTCGAGTCCTGGCGGGGCTACAATAAACCGACTGTTTATAGGGGCTTTCGTTATTCTGCCCGATATTTTCCCGATAATTCTGAATTCTTGCCTGTTATCGGTTAGTCTCCTCAACGATTTGGCTTTTCTTATCTTTGGTGCTATGAGAAAAATCGGACTAATCTTAATAATGCTGATGAGTATCGGCTATTCACAATCCTCTTTTCCTTCAGACTATAAATGGAAAGTAAAGATTGGTTTAACCTGTTACAGAACCAATATGTTGTACCACAATGGGAATATACTAATTGGCTCTAATGGTAACGATAGAAACTCAGATAACGATGACGCGGATGGAGTGTACTTTATAGACGCAAATACAGGTAGCGTAACGCATCAAATTAAAGGTTTGAGCATTGGTGATAATGATGTGAATGGATTGGCAATCGCAAACGACATTTTATACTATGGCAGTGATCGCAATTATGTATATGCATATGACTTGAAACTTAAACAGGAGAAATGGAAATACCAGCTTCCGAATAATTTGGAAAGTGTTCCAGGTATCGCAAATCTAAATGGGGACTCTATAATGGACGTAGTGTTCAATTGCGAACGTTCAGGGATCTACGCATTCGATGGCGCCACTGGTGATACATTATGGCATTCTGAGCTTTATACACATGGGGGAAACAGTTCGCCCGCTATTTATGATTTAAATAAGGATGGAATTGATGATTTGGTCTGTGGAGGATATGCTCAATGGGCACTTAATGGAAAAGATGGATCAGAATTATGGTATCAGAAAAAGAGTTCGGGAGTTCACGGGTCTCCACTAATTATGGAATTTAAGGATAGCGTGCGTATTCATACGGTAGCATCTTATGGCGACTATGATATATTTGATTTAGAAGGCAATAGAATTGGTGGAGTTGGAGCAGGATATGGATTATTTGCGTCTCCAGTTCCTTCAGGTAAATCACTATACAGTTGCGTTTCAACAAGCTGGGGATCTCGAAGTGGAGTGTCAAGTTTTAGTATTGATTTTAATGATTGGGTTTATGAAGAAGGTAAAAAAAGAATGGGCCCGGGCGAGACAATCCAATATAAAGGATTTGGAAAATCAAAAGCATGTGCATCAGCAGTGTCGTTGGATGTAGACGCTGATGGGAATGTAGAATTCTTAATTCCTGATGAAAATGGGACTTTATTTATAATTCATCCAGAGAAAGAAGAAGCGGAAGAAATTACTATGCCTTCAGGAGCTGAGGCCACTTTGTTTGTTGGTGATTTTGATGGCGATGGAATAATTTCAGCGCTTTATTCTGGGTTGGATGGGTATTTGTACTGTTATGATTTACCAAAAGCCAAAAGTATTGTGTGGAATTCATTCAGAGGCCCTAATAATAATGGCACCATTAATATGGGTTTCTAAATTTCAAGTTTTCTTAAATGGCTTTTCCAACGTAGGAATAAAGCACAGATGTTCTTTATCCCTATTTATGTGTATAAATGTAAGAAATCCAAAGGTTCATCACCTGTTGTCTGAACAATAAAACACCATTGGTAGATACAGCACCTATTTCCATTGTTTGTCGAGGAGCATTAATCCTGATAATCGTATCAAGTCCTCCTTAAATTGGTTCGAATTTAGATTGGCTGGCTCTACTATAAACCTAGTGTTTATAGGGGATTACGTTGTTTCTGCCCGATAGTTTGAAGAAATCAGCTATTTGCGAATCTTTTACTGTATTCTAACATTTTATCGAATTCATCGGTAATGTCTTGTGGCCTTAAAGCCAGCATATAATCCAGTAACAATTGTTCTTTGTGTTGGCAAGAAAATTCCCAAATTTCCTTGCCCGCATAATAGCCGTAAGTATCAAATACTGCAATCATTCTGTCTTTTAGATTTTCTCCTAAGGGATACTGAACAAATAGCTGGCCATGTTCGAACACAATGAGTCCTCCACGCTCTAATTCAATTTTAATGGAATGCAACTCCTGATTATCGTCTTTTTCCATTAAACTGCTGATGGCTATAGAATGGCTTTCTGTTACCCAATCTTTTTCACTTTCATAATTAATGTTGGACGTTGTTTGGTCATTAAAGGCAGTAATTTCTGTTATTGAAAAATCTAAGTTCTTTAAAAAAGGAACTATCGCTAAAGCGTCTATGGCGTGTAAAGACAGACTATTGTTGTCTTCGTTGCAGCTGAACCATCTTATTCTTTCCATTCGGATAGTATTTACATTTGAGTGAGTACAATTAATTGTAGATCCACAAAAGGGTAGGGACATTAGAATTCTGTAGATAAGAGTCTAACAATCTTAAATAACCATTAGAAATGGCGGGGCAGCCCCAACCTTCTGGTGTTCCCGAAGGATAGGGCTCAGTTTCTGGTATAGCATCCCACGAATGAAGTACAATAAGCCGATCATATGCGTTGTTATTGGTGCTTTCTAACCCGTGAAGCTTGTAGTTTACGTGTATTCCCCAATTGCTCCAACCTCGTTTTCCAATTTTGTATTTACCAAGGGAAGAGCAATGACTTTCCTCAGTATTACTAAACACAGGATTTATTTTAGTATGGTCTTCACCCCATGCTGAATCCCCACATCCATGACTGCACAAACAAGAGAAAACGGCGGAATCGTTTTTCAAATCCCACAATACCATTCTGTTTTTGCCAGAATGAATACGCATATCAATTAACACGCAATAAGACGTATCTAAATTATTTTCTGCACAATATTTTGCAGCCTCTTTGGATTGAGCCAGATGTCTTGGAACCACTTTTTCTGTTGAGCAACAGAAAATTCCGAAAAGTAGTAAAATGGAAAGGCGAACAATTACAGACATAGTTTTTTACTGAAGTATTTCTAATATAATCGTCAATCCATTAATTGGAACAAATTAAAGTAACATTGTGAGGGAATTAGCCAAGAGATTAAATGATTTGTTAATTTTTAGAGAGCTTCCTATTTAGCAGGAATAAATAAGATTCATCTTTTCCAGTTAGCGACTTAAGGAAATCAATGCGTTCCTGTTCTTCCAAAATCAACAGGTCTTCAATAACTCCGTAGGAAGTCATGAAAGATTCATACAAATCATGGATTTCTTCTCCATTTAAGTGAGATAAATACTCGATTAAATTTCGTTTTATTTTTTGTTCGTTGTGATACGGGTTTAAATGCATGTCTACGAGGTCGAAATTCTCATTTAAATAAACACATAGGTTATCGCCCATGCAGCACAAGGTGTCTCTCATGATCCATTCTGGAACCCAAGCACTGCCGGTTTCGATTACATCCCATTCATCAAAGCCCATTAAATAATTTCGAAAAATGGCATTTGTATTTAATAATTGTTCCATAGGGTTAGTCGTTTTGAATGAGATAAAGAATTCTGGAAGTACGTAAACTATTTATGTTCTTAGGCAGAAAGAATTATGAAAATTGCATTAATTATATTTTCACGCCTATAATACAGACATCATCTACTTGCTCAACGTTTCCACGCCATCTGTTAAATTCTTCAATTAACCTGTTCTTTTGCACTTTCATTTCTAACTTACTGTTGGCGATAAGGAAATTTTTGAATGGTTTAACCTTGTATTTTTTTTCCCTTTCACCACCAAATTGGTCTTGAAAACCATCTGTAAATATGTAGATAGTATCGCCGATGTTCAAACTTATTTGATGTTCAGTAAAAGGTTCTGGTAAGTCGTATTTCCCTATCGGCTGCTTGTCGGGTTTTATTTCTTCAATCTCTTCTTGTCCATTTCTGATGATCCACAGGGGATTGTTAGCTCCGGACCATCGCAATATCCGAGTTGTTTTATTGATTGCGCACAGACTGATGTCCATGCCATCTCGCACATCTCCTTGCCCGGTTGCAAACTGCTCTACGACAATCGACCTGGTTTTATCTAAAATTTTAGCAGGACTGGTTAAACTAAACTCGCTTGTACATTGATTTAATGCATTGTTGCAAACAACACTAACCATAGCTCCAGGAACACCATGTCCTGTGCAATCTGCTGCTGCAAAAATAATTTCATCATTTATTTCTCTTAACCAGTAGAAATCTCCAGCAATAACATCTTTCGGTAGATATAATACAAAAGAGTCGCTCAAGTGCTTTTTAACAATGCTGGAGGACGGAAGGATAGCAGACTGAATGGTTTTGGCATAATTGATACTGTCGGTTATTTCTGTATGCTTTTCTGCTAGAAGCTTTTTTTGATATTCTAATGTGTTTAATGCTGTAGCTCGTGTATTTTCGAATACTAAAGCAATTAAGAATACTAATAAACCTAAGCCATTTAGATTAGTTGTATTCATTAACACGACTACATATTGATTATTGGAGTCCACTAAATTGTAATCATTGCCAAATTCATAACCGTACAGTTTTAATATGCCAATTGTTGTAATGCACAAGTAGGTAATCGTTGTCCAGATCCAAGCACTTTTTTTGTCAATTAACATCAACGATGCTATCGGCAAAACAGCTAACCAAGGAAGGACACTGGAAACCAAGCCGCCAGTATAGAATACGCAATAAATTACTCCACTGGCCCCAATGAATATATAGGCATTCGCCATTATTTTATAAGAAATTTTATCCAACCTAAAAATGAATGGGAGGAGTAAAAATCCAACTACATTAAATAACATCGCATAAAAAAGATGGGGCATCCCATACACAGATACAGGTATCAAATAGAATGTCGAAAAAAAACTGGTAACAAAACTAATCCTTACAAATAATCGTGCTTTACGAAGCACTTCAACATCATTTTTGTATTGATTAGGTATAAATTTTAGCAACAACTTTTTCATAGACAAAAATTAACCGATTAATTTAAACGCTATTATGCATACTAACCACATGATTAAACCTTGAATAATACCTAAAACTGGAATCCATTTTAGAGAGGCATTTTCACAGCGGTTAAATAACTCAGGTATGGAAAGCATAAGTAACCCTTCAGCAACAAATATATACGCGGGTACCGACCCCCACATAACGCAATTATCATACGACCACCATCCAGCGCCTATCGCGAAGTATTCGTATACAGGAATTATAATGCAGCCCATAATTCCAACAGCAATTGAT
>JABJPZ010000041.1 GCA_018663635.1 Crocinitomicaceae bacterium | reverse complement strand
TCTTATTTCAATGCTCAAGCAATGGTAATAAACAATGATTTATGCATTGGATTAGATATGTATCTCGGATCAAACCACCCAAGTGTGGAAAAATTGCCAATTCTTGATTTTCCACAGTTTTTTAAGAATAAGATGGAAGAAAAATATTTAGTTGCAAACGCTGTAAAGGCGTGGTTATTGGAAAAAATGTATCAATGCAGTGGGAATGAATTCCTAGATAAGATTGTCGCTGCAGGAAAAATAATGTACTTAATGGATGCAATTATGCCGCAGGTAGCTCCTGAAATTAAAATGTCTTATTCAAACGAAGAGCTAAAGTGGGCAAAATTGAACGAGGACAACGTTTGGCAACAATTAATTGAGCAGGACGCACTTTATAGCAAGGACGACAGGTTGGAAGTGAATTGGATTAGCGATGGCCCGTTTACAAAGGGTTTGCCCAGTGACTCACCATCCAGAATGGGAATTTGGATGGGCTGGCAGATGGTTAAAGACTTTATGAATGCGAATCCCGAGGTTTCATTAGGTGAGTTAGTAATTGAACCAAATTCAAAAAGAATTTTAAAATATTATGATCCAAAAGAGTGATAAGATGATAAAAGAGTCAGAAGTAAAAATTAAGGTTGTATTGGATGAGAATCAAGTGCCTCAAGATATTGAATGGATAGCGACGGATACTGAAAATGAAGAGTTAAGAAAGTCAAAAGCCATGATAATGGCGATGTGGGATAAGCAGGAAGAAACAACCTTACGGATGGATTTATGGACTACTGAAATGACTATTGATGACATGAAAAAGTTTTACCATCAGTGCTTTACTTCAATGGCAGATAGTTTTGAAAGAGCAACAAGTGAAGATGGAATGGCTGATGCAATCCGTGATTTTGCTGATTTTTTTGGTGAAAAATTGGGAATACTCCCTTCTTCGGGTCGTTTTGACAAATAAGAAGAGTTAAAACACTTCGTTTGTCTCCGCAATGAATTTAAGCACTTCATTCCTGCCTGATTTGTCAACTGCTGAAGTACAGAAATAGGTAGGCATAAATTCCCAATTAGTTAGCATTTCCTTTTCGTAGGCTTCAATTTGTGAACGGATGTTTTTGCTCGCTTTTTTGTCTGTTTTTGTAAAGACAATAACAAATGGAATTTCCTTTGTTCCCAGCCATTCCATAAATTCTAAGTCAATTTTTTGAGCGGGTATTCTAGAATCAACCAATACAAAAACACCCATTAAATTTGCTCTGTTTTTCAAGTACTGATAAGTAAATCCTTGCCATTTGTTTCTATCTTTTTTTGAAACTTTAGCGTAGCCATATCCGGGCAAGTCCACCAGATACCACTCTTCGTTAATCAGAAAATGGTTGATGAGCTGGGTTTTGCCAGGTGTTCCCGAAATCTTGGCTAATTTATTGCGATCACAAAGCATATTAATTAAGGAGCTTTTACCAACATTGGAACGACCAATAAATGCGTATTCTGGTTTTTCAGGTGGGGGTAGTTTATCAAAATCAGTATTGCTAACTATGAAAGAAGCTGAATTAATGTCCATACTGCAAAAGTAACGGAAGGAAGTTAGGATGGCTTAATTCTCTTAACTTTTTCAGTTATACAGCCAAATGCCTTGCTGATTTTTCTGGGTAAACATCGGCAATGGTAATGAGAATGCCCGATTCTTCCACATCGCCAAAGTCTTCATTTACACAGGTGCCAAAAGTTTTCATTGTGGCAGATAAGGACATGTATTGATTGATTAATGGCGGTATCGATTCGTTTCTGGCTTTTGCAAATCTCGAAAGAACTTTATACGCTTCTTTATATTCTGCGTCTTTGATTAGCTTTATGAATTTAGCATTATTCTTATTAAATACTAATGGGGTTTTAGGAATAACTAAGCCGTCTTTGTCGGGAAAAAAATGATTCATAAAAGAAAGTAAAGCATTTCGTGCTTCTTTGTCATAGGTAGGATACATGGTTACTTTTCCGTAAAAGTGCTGAATGTGTTTGTGTGTAATCACAAGTGCACCAAGCCCATCCCATAAATTGTCTAAAGCGAAAAGCCCTTTTCTTGGATTTTGTGTGGGTTGATAGGCTGGTTGTACCCATGATCTGCCTAATTCTATGGTGTACGGGAGGTACTCCCTAGTAAATTGTTCTGAAAAATTAAAGTAATGAGCGGTAGAAAGGTATTTTTTATATAATTCATTCTTGGCAACTTTGGCACAGTCAATGAACCGATACCCACTAACTATTTCTTCATCTTCAGGTGAATAAACAATTAATTGATCGTAGCAAATATCAGCAGTATCACCATCATCAATGTCCATAGATTTGCCTGTGCCACCACCAGATAATGCAAATGTAATTTCGCGGAGCCTACCGATTTCACGCATGACATTGGGAGAGTTGTGATGATTAACGATGTAAATGTCGTTTTCAAGCTTGTTTGTTTTTCTGATCCAACGTTCAGCAGTCAGCTCTTTTTTAATAGCTGATTTATCCACAGGAGGAATGATATAACTTAAGTCTATCGCCATCAATTTTTTTCTTTATCCTTTAAAAGGTAAACCTGTTTTTTTACCCATTGTGCCCATTCAATGTCTTTTTTTGATTGATTGAAATGGCTTGCTGGTATAGGTTCCCCATAGGTAATACGTATGGTAGTATTTTTTTGTTTATATAATTCATCCGCTAAGTAGAGCATCTCAATGTTCATCTTTATACCCAGTTTAGTTCGGAAGTTAGCCAAATTGTAAAAGAACTTACTTAGTTCACCATCCAAATGGACTGGAACTACAGTCTTGTTGTACTTTTTTGCTCTAGAAATAAAAGTTTTTTTCCATTCCAGATCTTCTACTTTTTTATGGATTCTTCTGCTCACAAGTCCAGCAGGAAAAATAAAAATAGCTTTGTTTGATGAGAATAATTCTTCGAGTGCATGCAGCGAATCTTTCGAGTTGGCTCCGTGTTTATTAATGCCGGCAAAAATGCCCCTTAGATTTGTTAGACTAAGTAGAATGTCATTGACAATAAATTTAACGTCTTGCCTGTAATTGCCAATAGAATGAATAATGGATAATGCGTCCATTCCACCTAAAGGGTGGTTTACCACGAAAATGGCTCCGCCTTCTAAAGGGATGTTTTCGACGCCTGAGCTAATTACGTTTATCTCGAACCTGTCGATAATGTTATTACAAAAGTCATAGTCCTGAAGGTGCTTGTTTTCTGCTAAAGTTCGATTGATTTCGTCTTGATGCAGTTTTCGTTTTAGGTAGTTAATTAGGAACCGAGGAGTCCATTTAAGTGCCTTTGGGTTTTTTTCTCCTATAAGACGTTCAACATCTATAAACTTTTTATTCTCTTCTTCTTGCATGCTTCATCACTGGTGTTCGAATGATACAATAAATTAACTCGGCAAGAAATTATTTAAATACTGGTGCCGGCCAATATGCTATTAATTCATTTTCTATAAGAAATCCTCCAAAAGTGATATAATTTCTTTCAGAACCAACAATTTATCGAATATAAATTTATCAAAAAATGAAGGGCAGATTTAAGATATAGTTGTAGTTATTTAACATTTAGGTGTGGATTGTGATTTTATTTTTATCCCACAATTAATTTGTAGTGTTGAAAACGTCTAAAGCCCTTTGTTTAAGCGCTTTTTGGATATTTGTGAAACTTGTTTTATACTTGTTTCGTTCAAAGTTATCCACAAAGTGGTGTAAAGTGGTATTTTGTGGGAAAATTTTAGATATTTTTACAGTTAACAAAGTTCACGCGATATAATGACAGGATTCATTGGGGAATATAATTGCAAACTTGATGCTAAAGGGAGGCTGAGTCTTCCTGTTGGTTTGAGGAAGCAGCTTGACCCAGTAGATCAAGAGCAATTTGTTGTTAATCGCGGGCTAAGTGGCAACCTGAATCTATTTCCTTTAAGTGAATGGATAAGGGTGATGGACAAGCTCAGGCAGTTGAACCGGTTTAACTCGAAAAATTTAAAATTTGTTCGAATGTTTCAGCAAGGGGCTATGCAGGTAGCGATCGATTCTAATGGTCGCATCCTCATTCCGAAAAGTCTTTTGCAGCACGCTGGTGTTTCTAGAGAGATTGTTCTGTCAGCCAATATTGATCAATTTGAGATATGGGATAAAGTAACCTATGACAATTTGATGAATGAAAATTGGGATGAATTCGCAGGTTTAGCGGAGGAAGTGATGGGGAATCTTGACAGTAATGACAAGTAGTCAGAGCTATCATATACCAGTTCTTTTACATGATGCAGTAGATGGTTTGAAAATTAATCCAAAAGGGATTTATGTTGATGCGACATTCGGTGGGGGTGGTCATTCGCAAGAAATATTGGGGAAAATTGATTCAGGAAGACTAATTGGTTTTGATCAGGATCCTGATGCGCGGAAAAACATACCTGCCACGGATAAATTCACATTTGTTCCGCAAAACTTTCGGTATTTGAAGAACTGCCTGAGACTGGAAGGGGTAATTCCTGTAGATGGTGTTCTTGCTGATTTGGGGGTTTCTTCATGGCAATTTGATCAGGAAGACAGAGGGTTTTCATTTCGTTTCGATGGCCCATTAGATATGAGAATGTCGCAGGCCGGAAGTTTGACAGCGGCTAAAATTGTTAATGAATACGATGTTGAGCTCTTAGCAAAACTATTTCGAGAATATGGAGAAATAAAAGAGGCTTATTCATTAGCGAAAAGAATTGAGGAGATGAGATTGGAGAAAAACTTTGAGCTAATAGCTGATTTGAATGACTTGCTAGAAAAGATGAATCACAATGGTAAAAAAGCTCAATTCAAAGCTAAAGTATTTCAAGCGCTAAGAATTGAGGTGAATGAAGAAATTCAAGTGATCAAGGAGATGTTAGAGGCGACCGTAGATGTGTTGAAGCCAGGTGGGAGATTGGTAGTTATATCTTATCACTCTTTGGAGGATAGGCTGGTTAAGAATTTTATTAAGAAAGGGAAGTTTGTGGGTGATTTGGAGAAAGATTTTTACGGTAATCCAATCAAGCCTTTTAAGGAAATCACACGAAAACCGATGCTGCCATCACAAGAAGAAATAACGGCTAATCCTAGGGCTAGAAGTGCCAAATTAAGGATTGCTGAAAAGGCTTAAAGAAATACAAGTGAATAAATGAGTATTTGGAAACGATTGAAAAATAGAAAAGAAAGTAAGCATGGTAAGTCAAAAGGCTGGTCATTTTCTTTTGGTAGGTCAGTAAAAGATCTGGTATCTGGAGATTTTTTGAGTAAGGGTTTGGTTGAGCGAAACATTCCATTCTTGGGATTTCTAACCGTTTTAATGCTGGTCTATATTGGGTACCAGTATTATGTAGATAACAACATTCGAAGTCAAGCTACTTTGGATAAGGAACATGCAGAATTGTATTCCAAATTACAATCGCTCACAGAAGAGTTTAATAGTTACAGTCTTCAGACTACAGTTGCAGAAGGGACTGCGGAAATTGGCATGTTTGAATCTGTGGATCCACCAACAGCAATACCCTATCAGAAAGGACAAAATACAAATTGAGCAAGGATAAGGAAATATTGGTTAGAATATATGTAGTGTATTTTTTGATGATGCTTTTTGGAATAGGCATAGTTGCCAAGTTGTTGCACGTTCAATTCGCAAATGGAAATGACTTAAGATCAGAGGCGGATCAGTTGATTTATGATATGCGCATCATTGAAGCACCAAAAGGCAATATTTATGCTGCTGATGAACAAAAGTTAGCACTTGCAATTTCGGTTCCAAGGTATAATGTAGCTATAGATCCATATTGCATTAGGCAGTCATTATGGGATCAAGGAATTGATTCTCTTTCGAAGTGTCTTTCAACTCTTTTTGAAAACAAAACTCCTGCTGAATGGAAGGCAAAATTATCACAAAAAAGAATTGATTCGGTTCAGTATGTATTAATCAAAAACAAAGTCAATTATTCCAATTTGCAGAAGCTAAAGCAGTTTCCAATTTTGCGTAAAGGAAAATTTAAAGGAGGATTAATTGTTGTGCCCGTTAGTGAGCGTGTGCTTCCGTACAAGCAGTTGGCTAAAAGAACAATTGGTTATGTCCGGGTCAATGCAAATGATTCGAACTATGTTGGACTAGAGGGAGCATATAGGGATGATTTGCAAGGAAGAGACGGTCAAATGTTGATGAAAAAAATCGCTGGCAATCAGTGGAAGCCAGTTCAAGACGAATTTTCGGTTGACCCGATAAATGGGCATGACATATATACTACCATAGATATCAATATTCAAGATGTTGCCGAGTCAGCTTTGAAAAAACAATTAGAGTTGCAGCAGGCTGCTCGGGGATGTGCAATTCTTATGGAGGTTGAAACGGGGCATATTAAGGCGATTGCGAATTTGGAAAGAGCTGGAGATAGTAGCTATTATGAAATGTTTAACATGTCGGTCGGTAGAAGGTCTGAACCGGGGTCAACATTCAAGTTGGCTTCGCTGATGGTTGCATTAGACGATGGTAAAGTTCGTGTTACAGATTCGGTAAACGCTAATGGAAAATACGTGTATTTCCCAGGTACAGAATATGAAAGTGTATTAAGGGATTCTAAATACGATGGATATGGAAAAATTACTTTGAAGCGAGCCTTTGAAGTTTCGTCCAATGTAATCTCAAGAGTAATACACGATAGTTATAGCGCAAATCCACAGGAGTTCATTGATGGGTTAAAGAGGATGGGTTTGCAAGATAGATTAGGTGTGGAAATATCAGGGGAAAGAAGCCCGCTGATAAAAAACGCAAATCAAAAAGATTTTTCAGGAATAACATTGCCTTGGATGGCCATCGGTTATGAATTAGAACAGACGCCCTTGCAGACCTTGACCTTTTATAATGCAGTAGCGAATAATGGTGTTATGGTTAAGCCTCAATTTGTGCGGGAAATAAGAGAAGGGGATCGGTTAATTAGAAGAATAGACAAGCATGTTCTTAACAAACAAATTTGCAAGCCAGCAACGTTGGCGTCTGTTCAGGCAATGCTAAAGGGTGTTGTGCAGAATGGTACAGCACAGAAAATAAAGCCAAGGGGGTTTGATATTGCTGGCAAAACAGGTACTGTTCAGTTGATAGATGATAACGGTGCTTATTCAGATAAGCACCAGGCGTCATTCTGTGGTTATTTCCCTGCAGATAAGCCAAAGTATTCTTGCATTGTTCTTATACAGGGGCCTACTAGAGATATCTACGGCTCGGTAGTGTCTGGTACTGTATTTAAAGAAATAGCAGATAAAGTGTATGCGAATACCATCGAGATTAATCAAAAATCTAAAAGCCACGTTGTTGAAGATCTAAGAGCGCCAAGATCAAAGTATGGAAGTAAATCCGAGTTGGTAAAAGTGCTGAAGGATCTTGATGTTGATGTAAAAAATGATGCTAATGAATCTGATTATGTGGTAACGAGATCTGAAAGTGATGGCTTGAAAATAGAAAATAGAAAAGTTAAGAAAGGATTGGTGCCGAATGTGGTTGGAATGGGATTGGTAGATGCGTTGAATTTGCTGGAAGGTTCGGGATTATATGTAAGGATTAAAGGTAGTGGTACGGTTTCGGCACAGTCTCAGAAAGGTGGCGCAAAATTAGTAAAGGGAACAACAATAACAATTCAATTGATTTAATGAGATTGCTTAAGGACATAATATATGGTGTGAGAATTGAGAATGTTATTGGCTCTACAAACATTGCTGTTGAAGGAATCGATTACGACTCCCGTAAAGTGGTAAAATTTGGGCTATTTGTTGCTATTCCTGGAACTCAGGTTGATGGTCATGAATTTATTTCTACCGCAATCTCAAGTGGAGCCGTTTCTATTATTTGCGAAAAATTACCTCAAGAACGGGTAGAGGATGTAACCTATATTTTAGTAAAAAGTGCTTCCAAAGCATTAGGAATCATAGCTTCAAATTTTTACAATAACCCATCACATCAGATCAAGTTAATTGGGGTAACGGGTACGAATGGTAAAACAACTACAGTCACCTTAATGTACAACCTCTATCGACTGATGGGGTTCAAGGTGGGTCTGTTGTCAACGGTTGTCAACAAAATCCACAGCGAAGTGCTTGATTCTACCCACACGACACCCAATGCATTGGAGCTAAATAAGCTATTAAGTGAAATGGTAGAAAAGGGCTGTACCATGTGTTTTATGGAGGTTTCTAGCCATGCAGTTGCTCAAAGTAGAATCGAAGGACTCCGCTTCGCTGGAGGTGTTTTTACAAATATTACAAGAGAGCATTTGGATTACCATGGAACGTTTGACAATTACATCATAGCAAAAAAAGGGTTTTTCGATTCATTATCAACTGAGGCTTTTGCGCTTGTTAATAATGATCAGTCGCAATCGGAGACCATGGTTCAAGATACACCGGCTAAGGTTTTTACTTATGGAATTAATTCTGTCGCTGACTATAAGGTGAAAATTCTTGAAAATCATTTTAATGGTTTGCATTTGAATATCGATGGTCAAGAGCTTTATTCAAAATTGATTGGTCGGTTTAATGCCTATAATATTCTTGCAGCGTATAGTACGGCTGTATTGTTAGGACATGACAAAATTGATGTGCTTACAACTATCTCAAACTTAAATTCGGTTCAAGGTCGATTTGAATACCTGAAATCTGAAAAAGGAGTGGTGGGTATTGTGGATTATGCTCATACCCCAGACGCCTTAGAGAATGTGCTAAAAACCATTAAAGACATTCGTACGGGGAATGAAATGGTAATAACCGTAGTTGGTTGTGGAGGTGATCGAGATAGAGGGAAAAGACCGTTAATGGGGAAAATAGCCTGTCAATTCTCAGATCAGGTCATATTCACTTCTGATAACCCTCGTACTGAAGACCCCAATTTTATAATAGAAGAAATGCAAAAAGGGGTAGAACCTATTGATTATAAAAAAACGGTTGCAATACCAAGTAGAAAGGAGGCCATTAAGATGGCTGTATCAATTGCACATGCTGGAGACATCTTATTGATTGCAGGCAAAGGACATGAAAATTATCAAATAGTTGGTGATCAAACACTGCCCTTTGATGACATGCAAGTATTGAACGAAACACTTAAAGTATTAGATAAATAATGTTTTATCACTTATTCACATATTTACAAGAACAAGGTTATGATTTTCCTGGAATCGGCCTTTTCGATTACATTTCCTTTAGGTCAGCAATAGCTATTGTTACCTCATTGTTGATTTCTATGGTTTTTGGCAAAAGACTCATTCGACTCTTACATAGAAAACAAGTTGGAGAATTAGTTAGGGATTTAGGTTTAGAAGGTCAAAAGGAAAAAGAGGGAACCCCTACAATGGGTGGACTAATCATACTTGGGGCAATCATAATCCCTACGCTTTTATTTGCAAAAATTGACAATATCTATACCATTACCATGTTGCTGGCAACGGTGTGGTTAGGCCTGATAGGATTTTTAGATGATTACATAAAAGTTTTTAGAAAGAATAAAAAAGGACTTGCAGGAAAATTTAAAATAGTCGGTCAAATTGGTGTAGGTATTATTGTAGGTTCCTTACTCTATTTTCACTCAGACGTAACCATAAAGGAAAGAATCCAGCCCAGTCAATTTGATACGGAAATTGCTTCTGTTCATTCAGGTACACCTATAAGCGGAGAGAGCACAGTTAGGTATGGAGAAGAGGTTAAATCTAGAAGTACAACTATCCCATTCATTAAGAATAACGAGTTTAATTATGAGTGGTTGCTGCCGAAAAGTCTCAAGGACTATACATGGATTGTCTTCATTCTAATGACCATTATCATTGTTACAGCAGTTTCTAATGGGGCTAATATGACCGATGGATTAGATGGTCTTGCTACGGGTACATCTGCGATTATTGGAATTACACTTGCCATATTTGCCTATGTTTCTGGTAATGCCATATTCGCAGATTACCTAAATATCATGTATATCCCGAATTCAGGAGAATTGGTGATTTTCATCTCCTCTTTTATTGGGGCCTGCGTGGGGTTTTTGTGGTACAACTCTTATCCTGCTAAAGTATTTATGGGTGACACGGGATCACTTGCCATAGGCGGAATCATCGCCACGTTTGCAATCGCCATTCGCAAAGAATTAATTATACCCATTTTTTGCGGGATTTTCTTGATTGAAAATCTATCAGTTATGATACAGGTTGCCTATTTCAAGTACACCAAAAAACGATCGCCTACTGGAGAAGGAAAGCGAGTTTTTAGGATGGCTCCATTACATCATCATTATCAGAAAAAAGGAATGCACGAAGCAAAGATTGTTGCCAGGTTTTGGATCATCGGAGTTCTGTTGGCGATTCTTTCGATAGTGACATTGAAATTAAGATAATTCCCGAAATGTCGGGATGCAAATGAACGAAGTAATAAAAATAGTAGTCCTCGGTGGAGGTGAGAGTGGGGTTGGCGCTGCTGTTTTAGCAAAGAAAAAAGGATTTGAAGTGTTTCTTTCTGATTATGGAGAGATTGCTGAAAAATACCGAAATGTTCTTTCACATAATGAAATTGATTGGGAGGAGAATCAGCACAGTGAGTCAAAAATTTTTGACGCTAATGAAGTTGTTAAAAGTCCTGGAATCTCAGATAAAGTTCCGCTTGTTCAGAAACTAAAAGTTGCCAAGATACCGGTGATTTCTGAAATTGAGTTTGCTGGGAGGTTTACCGATGCTTGTATGATTTGTATAACAGGCAGTAATGGCAAAACAACCACAGCTCAGCTCATTTATCACATTCTTAAAAAAGCAAAGTTTAATGTTGGGATTGCCGGAAATGTTGGTAAAAGTTTAGCACTTCAGGTAGCCAATAATAACTATGATTATTATGTCGTTGAGCTGAGTAGCTTTCAGTTGGATGGAATGATTGAATTTAAAGCGAACATAGCCATCCTTCTTAACATCACTCCCGATCATTTGGACCGATATGAAAATGAGATGCAACAATATGTGGACTCTAAATTCAGAATCATCCAAAATCAAACAGAGAAGGATCATTTCATTTTTTGGAATGATGACCCAGTTATTTCAAAAGAATTAAGAAAGAAACAAATACAAGGAAAACAACTTCCTTTTTCAAGCCAGAGTAAGGTAGAAGAAGGAGCATATATAGAAAACGAACAAGTAGTAATAAACCTAAACAACAACAAAATAACTATGTCAATACACGATTTAGCACTGCAAGGCAAACACAATGCCCAAAATTCAATGGCAGGTGGAATTGCCGCTCGAGTATTGGAAATCAGAAAGGAGATCATCCGAGAAAGCCTTTCTGATTTTCAAAATGTTGAGCACCGACTGGAATTCGTTGCGCGAGTTCATGGAATAGAGTTCATTAATGACTCAAAAGCCACCAATGTAAATTCTACCTGGTACGCTCTGGAAAGCATGAGCAAACCTGTTGTATGGATTGTTGGGGGTGTGGACAAAGGGAACGATTACGAGCTCTTAAATCCATTAGTCAATGAAAAGGTAAAAGCCATCATCTGCCTTGGAAAAGACAATTCTAAAATAGTAGAAGCATTTACCGGAAAAGTAGAAAATATTGTTGAAGCGAAATCGGCAATGGAAGCAGTTGGATTAAGTTACCAATTTGCAACAAAAGGTGAGATTGTTTTGCTTTCTCCTGCTTGTGCAAGTTTTGACCTTTTTGATGATTTTGAGGATAGAGGCAACAAATTTAAATCGGCGGTCAAAGCGCTTTAAAATTAACGGTATGAAAGAGAAAACTAAAGTAATTGCGTTAAAGAATCAGCTCATTGAAGCGAGAAACAAGAGTATGTCAAAATTTGGTGATATAGCTCATCGTTTGGAATCATGCGAGCAAATTGATGGTGTTGATTACATCAATGATTCTAAGGCAACGGATCTTGATTCGACCTATTATTCTTTGGAGCAAATGAACAAGCCGGTGATTTGGATTGTCGGCTCAACAGATGTAGAAAATGAGTATTCAATTTTTGAAAAACTGGTAAAATTTAAAGTGAAAACAATCATTTGCTTTGGTAGACCAGAGACAAGGATTAAATACTCTTTTGCCAATCTTGTAGATATATTTTCTCATAAAGATTCTCTTCACGAGGCAGTTGATTTTGCATCTGAAATATCTAAGAATGGTGATGCAGTGCTATTTTCACCAGCATGCTCAAGTTATGACCTCTTTGAAGATTATAGAGATAGAGGCAATCAATTTAAATTAGAAGTAGCCAAGTTGAAGAATGCTTAATGTTGTTTTAAAATATTTAAAAGGTGATCGGGTGATCTGGATGATCGTGATCCTGCTATCTCTTTTTTCCATTGTGATGGCTTACAGTGCAAGCTCGAACATGGCATATCGTCTTAAGGGCGGAGATGCAACTTCTTTTTTAATTAAACATGCTGTCATACTATTGTTAGGTTTTAGTGTGATGATCTATGTGCATAATATTAAATACAATTTCTTATCTAGAATTTCTCAACTGGGTATATGGGTTGCGGGTCTATTACTGTTTTTAACGCTCATTTTTGGTGTTAACAAAGGAAATGCATCGCGATGGATAATGGGTTTCCAACCTTCTGATTTGGCAAAGATTGTACTGATTATTTATGTAGCCAGGATATTGGCTATCAAAAAGGATGACATTAAAACTTTTAAAGGCCTGATGCCTGCTTTAATTCCTATTGGTGCGATATGCGCTTTGATTTTACCAGCTGATTTTTCTACTGCTGCTCTTTTGTTTGTGAGTTGTCTTGTGCTATTGCATGTGGGTGGGGCGAAATTAAAGCATTTGGGTGCTGTTGTAGGAATTTGTTTAGCGGGCTTCTCTTTAATGTTACTGATAAATGTAGCGGTACCTGGCATGTTACCTCGGGCTGATACTTGGAGTGAGCGTGTGGTTGATTTTTTTACTGGGTCATCTGAAGACAATTATCAATCAACCCAAGCGCAAATGGGTATCGTAAATGGTGGAATAATCAATTTTCAGCCGGGTGGTGGATCCATCAAAAATGATATGTTTTCAGCACAATCGGATTTTGTTTATTCCACTATTGTAGAAGAATTTGGTGCTATTCTAGGTGGAATGGGTCTTGTTATGCTCTATCTAATTTTATTTTATAGATGCTTAAAACTAACGGCTCAGGCGTCGAATAAATTTGGGGCATATGTTGCGTTTGGATTGAGTTTTACTTTAGTGCTTCAGGCAATGGTCAATATGGGGGTAGGGTCAACATTATTGCCCGTTACTGGTCAGCCTTTACCCTTAGTTAGCATGGGAGGGACTTCAATTATTTTGACGTGTATTTCAATTGGAATAATATTAAGTATTAGTCGATCTGTTGAAAAGTCGGAAGGAGGTAAATATGCCTGAATTGCGCGTTATCGTTAGCGGTGGTGGAACTGGTGGTCATATTTTTCCTGCAATTGCAATAGCCGACTCAATAAAATCCGCCTATCCAAATGCTGTCATTTTATTTGTAGGTGCTAATGGTAAAATGGAAATGGAAAAAGTTCCGGCTGCAGGTTACGAAATTAAAGGGTTAAATATTGTTGGTTTACAAAGAAGGTTAACTCTCAAAAATCTGTCTTTTCCTTTTAAGCTTTTGGCAAGTTTGCGAGTCGCAAAAGGCATCGTTAAGGACTTTAGTCCAGATGTGGCTGTTGGAGTTGGTGGTTACGCAAGCGGACCATTGTTGAAAGTTGCCGGGCGATTAGGAATTGCTACAATACTTCAGGAACAAAACTCATATCCAGGACTGACAAATAAATTATTGGCGAAAAAGGCTAAGAAAATTTGTGTCGCTTACGATAATATGGATCGATTTTTCCCGAAAAATAAAATCGTTTTTACAGGAAATCCAGTGAGAGAGAATGTGGTAAATATTGAAGGGAAGCGTGAAAGTGGATTGGCTGAATTTGGTTTAGATCCTGCTAAAAAAACACTTCTTGTTCTGGGTGGTAGCCTCGGAGCCAGAACAATAAACACAGCTGTCAAAGCTTCATTGCCCTTATTTGAACAAGAGAATTTACAAGTATTATGGCAGACAGGTAAAACGTATTCAAAGGAAATGTTAGCTGCTACAAGTGATTTTGGGTACGACGGTATCCACCTTAGAGCGTTCATAACTAGTATGGATTTAGCGTATTCTGTTGCGGATTGTATCGTATCTAGAGCAGGAGCCATTTCTATTTCTGAATTATGCCTTATAAATAAACCTGTGATTTTGGTGCCTTCACCCAATGTTGCTGAAGATCATCAAACAAAAAACGCAATGGCATTGGTCAATAAAAAAGCAGCCATATTAATTAAAGATACAGATGCCGTAGAGCAGCTAGGATCAGAAGTGGTTAAACTTTTTAAAGATGACGCATATCAATTAGAACTAGCAAAAAACATTGCCCAATTAGGGAAGCGGAAAGCTGCTGATGCCATAAGAAAAGAAATAGTAGAACTGAGCAATAAAAAGTGATTTTTAATAAAATAAATAAAGTGTATTTGATTGGTGTTGGCGGCATCGGTATGAGTGCGTTGGCGCGGTATTTCCTAAGTCAAGGAAAGCTGGTGGAGGGATATGACAGGTGTTCAACGCCGCTTACCGATACATTGATTAGTGAAGGGATTAAAATTCATTTTGATGATGACAGCAGACAAATGCCACTATGGGTGAAAGAAAAAATGGATGAAGTTCTTGTAATCTATACTCCAGCTATACCAGCAGGCAACCGTGTTCTTGGTTTGGTAAGAAATTTAGGTTTTAAGGTTTACAAGCGTTCCGAGGTGTTGGGATTAATTACCAAAGAGTCGTATACCATCGCGATTGCTGGCACACATGGAAAAACAACTACGGCATCCATTTTAGCTCATATCTTAACGGAAACGGGCTATGGCTGTAATGCGTTTCTTGGTGGTATTGCGGCTAATTACAATTCCAATGTTGTTTTTGATTCTGATTCTAAAACAGTTGTAGTAGAAGCGGATGAGTACGACCGATCTTTTTTAGAGCTATATCCTGACATTGCAATTGTTACGTCGATGGACGCTGATCATTTGGACATATATGGTGAAAAGGAACAACTTGATAAGTCTTTCCATCTTTTTGTTTCTCAAATAAAGAGTAGCGGTAAATTGATTCGGAGAATCGGACTTAATTTAAAAGGTGGCATAACTTATTCCGTTAGTGAAGAAGCAAACTATCGAGCAACGGAAATAAGAGTTGAAAATGGAGCTTTCCTTTTCAACTTGCGGCACCCCAATGGTATTTTGTCTGATGTTGAAGTCGGTCTGCCAGGGATTCATAATATTGAAAATGCTATTGCGGCATTTGCCGTGGCCTCAGAGCTAGGAATCGCTAGTGATAAAATAATTTTAGCACTTGCTTCCTTTAAGGGGGTTAAAAGGCGTTTCGAATACCACATTAAATCTAATGAATTAGTATACATAGATGATTATGCGCACCACCCCGAAGAACTTAAAGCATGTATACGCAGCGTTCGAGAATTGTATCCCGACAGAAAAATAACAGGAATATTTCAACCTCATTTGTATTCTAGAACTCGAGATTTTGCAGATGCCTTTGCGGAGAGCTTATCCGAGTTAAATGAAGTAATCCTTTTGGAAATTTATCCTGCAAGAGAATTACCCATTGAAGGAGTCTCTTCTGCCATGTTATTAGAGAAGATTTCAATTTCAAAAAAATCATTATTGCAAAAGAAAGAAGTTGTAGAGGATTTGAAAGATCGAAAACTCGAAGTTCTTTTAACATTAGGCGCTGGCGACATTGATCAATTAATAGAGCCCATTAAACACCAATTAGCTGAAAGTACTTTATGAAAAAGCTGTTGAAAATAGGAAGTTGGGTATTGTTTGTAGCATCTACATTCGTTGTGCTTGGATTTGCAAAATCCAGACACAGTAAAATACCATGCGAAATACCTAAGATTATTATTCACCATGACACTGGATTTGACTTTGTGAGTAGTGAAATGGTGCTCGAGCAGCTGCGTAATATTGGATATAATTTTCAGAGCAATCAATTGTGTGAAGTTGATTTAAGAAGTATTGAAGAGAAAATTGTAAAAGTTCCTGGTGTAGCAAAAGTAGAGGCTTACGTATTTTTAAATGGTGAATTGATTATCGACATTACTCAAAGAAGGCCAATAGTCAGAATAATTAACGCCAGTGGTACAAGCTTTTACATGGATGATAACGGCAATTCCATGCCACTTTCTAAGTATTGTTTTGCCAAGGTGCCTGTAATAACCGGGTATTTTGAAGAATCAGTTAATTGCAGTGTTTTGCAATTTGATAGTAAGCGGAAAAAAGAGTCTTTACTGGATGAAATGTACTCCGTTGCGTCATGCATTGATGAAAATGAGTTTTGGCAAAATCAACTTGTACAGATGTACATCAATCGGAACCTCGAACTTGAAATGATCCCAAGAGTAGGTGACCAACGAATTCTTTTTGGCGAGATGAATAATGTCAATGACAAGTTTAAGAAGTTAGAAATTTTTTATAAACAAGGAATAAAAGCTGAAAGGTTAAATCTATACGATACGCTTTCAATTAAATACAAAGATCAAATAGTTTGCTCAAAAAAATAATAAATATGGATGCACCAGAAATTGTAGTCGGTTTAGACATTGGAACAACAAAAATAGCTTGCTTGGTAGGTAGAAGAACGGAGCATGGAAAAATTGAAATTCTTGGTATGGGGAAGTCGGAGTCCGTCGGCGTAACGCGCGGAGTTGTTTCTAATATTGAGAAAACGGTTCAATCAATACGGTCAGCAGTTGAAGAAGCTGAAATACGTTCCGGAGTTGATATCAATATTGTTAATGTTGGTATTGCAGGCCAGCATATCAAAAGCCTTCAGCACCGTGGAATGATTACACGTGATAGTATAGAAGATGAAATTGATCGAAGTGATGTAGATCAATTAATTGAAGATATGTACAAGTTGGTCATGATGCCGGGTGAAGACATTATTCACGTCTTGCCACAAGACTATATTGTAGATAGAGAGCCAAGTATTAAAGATCCAATAGGAATGTCAGGTATTCAGTTGGAAGGTAATTTTCATATTATTACGGGGCAAATTGCGGCTGCCAAGAATATCTATAAATGCATCAATCGAGCCGGTTTGGAAGTAGCAGATTTAATTCTTGAGCCATTGGCATCTTCGTCATCAGTTCTAAGTGAAGAAGAGAAAGAAGCTGGGGTGGTATTAGTGGATATTGGTGGTGGAACAACGGATATTGCCATATTTCAAGATGGAATAATTCGACATACAGCTGTTATTCCATTTGGCGGTAATATTATTACTGAAGATATAAAAGAAGGATGCACCATTATGCATCGTCAAGCTGAGCTTTTAAAAGTAAAATTTGGAACAGCCTTTCCATTGAATAAAAATGAGAATGAAATTGTATGCATTCCAGGTCTTCGTGGTCGTGATCCAAAAGAAATTACAGTTAAGAACTTGTCCAGCATTATTAATGCAAGAATGTCAGAAATTATTGAGCACGTTTATTATGAAATTAAGAACTCAGGATTTGAAAAGAGGCTGATTGGCGGGGTTGTGGTAACCGGTGGAGGTTCTCAGCTGAAGCACATTACACAACTCTTTGAATATGTAACCGGAATGGATGCTCGAATAGGTTATCCGAATGAGCATTTGAGTAGTAATACAAACTTATCGGTCACCTCACCTTTATTTGCAACAGGTGTTGGCTTGGTAATTCAAGGATTTGAAAAGTACGATGCACTGGTGATTAAAGAACAAGTTGCTCGTAATCATACCACAAAGACAAAAGGAAACTTCTTTGATAAGATTAGAAACTTCTTTGATGAAAATGTGGAATGAAAATAAAATAATAAAGCAAACAACAACAACAAAATAATTCGCTATGATGAAGTTTAACATGCCAAAAGACCAATCGTCGATAATCAAGGTGATTGGCGTAGGTGGTGGCGGTAGTAATGCTGTTAACCACATGTATAACCAAGGTATTAAGGGGGTTGATTTTATAGTCTGTAATACTGATGCTCAAGCGTTAGATATTAGCCCAGTACCTGTAAAAATTCAGCTCGGAGAGAGTCTCACAGAAGGCAGAGGTGCAGGTTCTATTCCCGACGTTGGTAAGAATGCGGCTATAGAAAATATAGATGATATAAAAGAAATATTGGCCAACAATACCAAAATGGTTTTTGTTACGGCCGGTATGGGCGGTGGAACCGGAACCGGAGCTGCTCCAGTTATCGCTCAGGCTGCAAAAGATTTAGGAATTCTAACAGTTGGTATCGTTACTGTTCCATTTTCCTTCGAGGGGCGAAAAAGAAAAGGACAAGCGGAATTGGGAATAGATGCCATTAGAGATGCAGTTGATACCTTATTAATTATCAATAATGATCGATTGAGAGAAATGTTCGGAAACTTAACGCTTCAAAATGCTTTTGCCCAAGCAGATCAGGTTCTAAGTACTGCAGCAAAAGGAATTGCTGAGGTAATATCTGTAACAGGACAGATTAACGTAGATTTTAACGATGTAAATACGGTAATGCGAGATAGTGGCGTGGCTATCATGGGCTCTGCCGTCGCCGAAGGAGATAACCGGTCATTGCGAGCAGTGGAAGAGGCGTTGTCGTCTCCACTTCTAAATGATAACGAAATAATGGGTGCGCGTTACGTATTGTTGAATATAACCTATGGTACACGCGAAGTACTTATGGATGAAATTACTGAAATTACAGACTATATTCAAGATGAAGCAGGTATGGATGCCGATGTTATTTGGGGTCATGGACAGGATGAGGAGCTGGGTGACAAGCTAAGTATAACGATTGTTGCCACTGGTTTTAAAATGGCGCCTGATACAGGGGTGTTGCAAAAACTTCCTGAACGTGTGAAACGCAATCTTGACGAGGAAGTTAAAACGAATATAACTGCGCCAATTGAAAGTCCAACGCAGTCAGTATTACCCAAAATGGAAGCCCCTACTTTAGCAGAAGAGGAATTGGTATTGAAGCCAAAAGTTGAAGAAACGAAAGAGGAAGAACAGGCTGATGTTGATGCAGACCTGAAGCCAGCTGCTCAATCTGAATTTACTTTTGACATGACAAACAAAGGAAGCGAAAAGGTTGAGGATAATGAAGAAGCAGAAGTGAAAAGATATGTTCTCGAGGATGATACTGAAGAAAGTCCCCTAGATACTTGGGTGGAATCTTCTCAACGAAATATGGATGTAGGAGCTGGGGCAGATAAAGTTGAATTAGAGGATAAGGAAGAATCTAATTGGCAACCGGTTTTAAAGACTAATGCAGACGATAACGATCAGGTTGATCATGTCGAAGAGCAACAAGTGGTAACGGATCGGTTGGAAACTGAAAGTGTAGATCAATCTGAAGAAGTAAAGAGCCAAAATGACGAAAATCTAAGCGATAAAGAAAGCTGGAATTGGAAACCTACTGAGGAATCTACAGAAAGTCAAAAAATAGCGGATGATTCATCTGAAATTTCTCGGGAAGAACAGGAGCAGCTTGCTGAAGATAGAATTTCAAGAATTAAAAGAATCAGTTTAAAGTTGAAAACACCATCAGGTATTGCAGACCTTGAAGACGAGCCAGCATATAAAAGAAGAAATATAAAGCTTGATGATATAGAAGGTTCTGACGAGTCTGCTGAAACAAGGATGTCTTTAGGTGAAAATGATGAAGGAACTTCTGGTCTGTCAACAGGTAATTCATTTTTACATGATAATGTAGATTGAATATGAATTTGACAGAAGCAATTAATCAGGATATCAAAGACGCTATGAGGGCGAGGGAGAAAGACAAGCTAGAGGCCCTTAGGGCAATTAAAGCTGCTTTAATAATTGAAGCTACGAAAGAAGGTGGAGATGGTTCAGTAAGTGCGGATGCAGAAATGAGTATAATTAAAAAATTATTTAAGCAACGTAATGATGCGGCTAAAATTTATGTGGAACAAGGGCGAGATGACTTAGCTAAAACAGAAGCATTTCAAGCTAATGTGATTAAGGTGTATTTACCTGCTCAAATGTCAGAGGCGGAAATCCGAGATGAAGTCATTAAAACGATAGCTTCATTGGGTGCTGCTGGTCCAGGTGACATGGGCAAGGTAATGGGTGCAGTGATGTCAAAATTAAGCGGTAAAGCCGATGGTGCTGTTATTTCTCAAATGGTTAAAAGTGAGTTGATGAATTGAATTAATCAGTTGTTGTAAAAAAAGCCTCCATCATGATGGGGGCTTTTTTGTTCATGCGAAATTAGAATATAATCAGTTGTAAATATGCAGTACAGAGCCATTGAAATCCGTTCTATATTGGTGTAGCGGCAGCGTTGCAGGTCCTTGAATGATTGAGCCATCATAAAGCTGGTATATGCTTCCATCGCAATCACAAGCAATTTGCAGCCCGGTGGAGTCTACTTCTGCCGTTCCGCATGCATTCTCAGCGTTGTAAGTACAATGTCGATCGTATGCATTAAATGTGTTATCCAATTCGCGGTATACGATAAGCCCTCTGGATCCTCCAGCGACGTAGTCCCATCCACCGATTGATGTTAAATGAAAATAAGCAGGATTGGAAATGTTGATATATATATCGACGTTAACATATGGAATACTCTGTTGCTGTTTTTTGCATGTGTTAAAGCTGAGTATTATACTGATAGCTATTAAAACGGTATGGAGTTTTTTTATCTTCAAAAAGCAGATTTTCTGTAAATTTACGTTAAATCAATTTTGCATTGTTCATATGAGACCAAAACTGCTGCTGTATATAATCGCTTTAATTCTTTTTTTATTGCCTATCTGTGTCGCTCCATCGCCTGTTTATGGTCAAAAGTCAAAAACTGTTTCGGTAAAAAAGCAAAATAAAAAAAACAGAGATGTCAAAGGTACAGCGGAGGATAAGCAGGCTCAAATGAAGCAAGTTGAGGATGAGCTAACGAAAAAACACATGCGTATCCAAGACAAAGCAACCCGGAAAAGGATGAAGAAAACAAAAAAGAAATCCAAGAGACTTAAGTCGAATAAGAAAGAACCATTTTTTAAGAAATGGTTCCGTAAAAGTTGAAGGAAGAACTAATTAGAGTTCATAATTAGTTCGTTAAGTATCGGTAGAATTTTTAAAAAAGGAGATTAATTATTTAACCGAAAACGGATTGTAGCACCCGATAACTAAAACTATTTAGCCGTAGATATAATTAAAATTGGAAATGTCTTAATCAGAAACTACTTTTAGGATGTAATAGAGATTATTTTGTAATGAAAAGGAATTTGAATTGCATCTTGTCGAAATGAAATTTTATAACAGTATTTCAGGGTTAATTTCTTTGTGTTTACTGTTCTAAAAGTTTTATATTTACGCGCTTTGTTTTGAGTAGGTATTATAAATTTTATAGAAATTCTATGTTACGAAAAGTTTACGCAACTCTCATAATTGTTTTATTATCAGGAACTTGGGCGCTCGCCCAAAATGGAAAAATTAAAGGGAAAGTATTAGATAGGGAAACCGGTGAAGGAGTTCCTTTTGCGACGATTAAAGTCTATAAAGACGGTTTAATGAAGAGTGGAACCGAGAGTGACATGGAAGGTGGCTATCTAATTAGTTCATTGGTTGCTGCTTCGTATGATCTTGAAGTTGAGGGATTTGGGTATGTCACACAGCGTTTGGAAGGTGTTATTGTAAATGATGGTAAAATTCAGTTTGCTGATTTTAAATTAAAGGCTGGTGATGGTCAAACCGGAGAAATGCTCGATGAAGTTGAAGTAATATTTTATGAAGTTCCTTTAATTGACAAAGATGGTGGTGCTTCGGGCGGAACAGTAACTCGAGATGATATTGCAAAAATGCCAGGTAGATCTGCAGCATCTATTGCGGCAACTGTTGGCGGAGTTGGAACAGATGCTAATGGTTCAATTACTTCTGTTAGGGGAGCAAGAAATAACAGTACTTACTATTACATAGATGGTATAAAGGTACGTGGCTCTACAGGACTTCCAAAATCAGCTATCCAAGAAGTTCAGGTAATTACTGGTGGTCTTCCTGCTAACTACGGTGATGCAACGGGAGGTGTAATTTCTATTACAACAAGAGGTCCATCTAGTTTTTACTTTGGAGGTATTGATTATTTGACCTCAGGATATAAATTTGGCGAAAACACGTACGGTTTAGATAAATATGCATACAACTTGTTGGAGGGGTCTTTATCCGGTCCTTTGTTGATGAAGAAAGATTCAAACGGTGAAAAAACAGAACCAATTTTAGGATTTTTCATTTCGGCTAATGCGACATCAATTGTTGATGATAGACCATTTGCTATCCCTACGTCAAGAATAAAGCCAGACGTACGTAATGAGTTAATCGCGTCACCTTTGAGACCTACCGGCACAGGTCAAGGAGTTTTTTACAACACAGATTTTTTAAATGCATCTGATTTTGAAGAGGTTAATTTCAGACAAAATATTGCAAGGCAGGGTGTTACTTTTGCGGGTAAAATTGATGTTAATGCTGGACCAACGGTTAATTTAACATTTGGAGGATCCTTGGATTGGAATACAAGATCTAGTGGGGACTGGTTCAATTCCGTATTTAATGATGATAATTATCCAAAATCTACCAATTTATCGTGGAGAGCATACGGAAGATTTACCCAAAGATTTTCTAGTATGAATGATGAAGACGATCCAGAAGCGAAAAGGTCATTAATCAGGAATATTTACTATACGGTTATGGCGGATTTCTCCAAGTATAACGGTCGAGTGGAGGATTATACGCACGGAGAAAATTTCTTTAATTATGGATACGTTGGAAAGTTTGAAACTTTCCGTCGTAATTCTTACGAATACAACGGCACTTTACAATCTTTAGAACACAATGGTTTTGACGATTATTTAGTTGAGTTTACGCCTTCAGAAAAAAATCCTGAGCTTGCTGCTATTACCAGTCAGTATTATGAAATTTACACAGATGCATTCGAGAATTATGAAAACTTTACGCAAATTCTCGACGGTAATGCTTTGGTTAATGGTATGCTACCCCAATCAGTATATGGTATATGGGGAAATATTGGGACTCAATATAATGGCTTTTCAAAAACAGATAATCAACAATTTCGTGTAACGGCTATGGGGTCAGCAGACATAGGAAACCACGCCGTTTCTATTGGATTTGAGTATGAACAAAGACAAGATCGTAACTTCTCTGCGTCACCAGTTAGTTTGTGGACTCATCTAAGACAACTTACGAATAATCACATAACGGAACTAGATTTTTCACAACCCACTTTGTCGCAAATAGGTTCAATTACAGTAGTTGATTATGCCAGGTTAAACGCCGCTCCTGGTGAGTATACAGGATCAGATGCACAAGCATACTTTGATTACAATTTAAGAAATGCGCTTGGATTAGATCCGGATGGAACAGATTTTATTAATGTTGATGCAATTTCACCGGAAGACTATGCCTCTTATGGTGGTCTGGAATTGTTTTCTGCAGATGAGTTGTTAAACAACGGAAACAACTTTGTAAGCTATTTTGGGTATGATCATACGGGACGTAAAACAACCACGAAACCAGGTTTTGACGATTTCTTTGATGAGGTAGATGATAAAGGAAATTTTACTAGACCAATAGCACCTTTTGAACCGATTTATACAGCAGCTTACTTAATGGATAAGTTTGCATTTGATGACTTAATTTTTAATGTAGGTGTGCGAATTGATCGTTACGATGCAAATCAAAAAGTTTTAGCAGATCAGTATTCTCTTTATCCAACAAAAACGGTAAAAGAGGCTAGTGAATTCAACCATCCAACTTCCATTTCTCAGGATGCGGTTGTATATGTTAATGATATTTACAATCCGACATCGGTTTATGGCTACCGGGAAGAGACGCAATGGTTTAACGCTGAAGGGACAGAAATTAGTGATCCTTCCTTAATTTATACAGCAGCTGGAGTAGCGCCCTATTTGGCAGATGGTGTTTCTCCAGATGATGAGATTAGCTCAAAAGCTTTTGTTGATTATGAGCCACAAATCAATGTAATGCCTCGTATAGCATTTTCCTTCCCGATATCAGACAAGGCCTTGTTCTTTGCGCATTACGATGTTTTAACAGTTAGGCCGAACGTTGGAAACAGATTAAACCCTTTGGATTATTTTTACATGAAGAACAGGTCAAGTACCGTAAATAATCCTAATTTAAGACCTTCGAAAACAATTGATTACGAGCTAGGTTTTCAACAAGTTTTATCTACAAGTTCTTCGTTAAAGATTTCGTCATTTTATCGAGAGCAAAGAGATCAAATTTCAATAGTAGCTGCAACAGGAGCATTTCCTAGAACATATACAACTTACGGCAATATTGACTTTGGTACGGTTAAAGGATTTACGGTGTCTTATGACTTACGAAGAACAGGAAACATTTGGATGCGAGCGGCTTATACTCTGCAATTCGCAGAAGGAACCGGTTCGGATGCATCTTCAGCACTTAACTTAGTGAACACAGGTCAACCAAACCTGAGGACAATTTTCCCTTTTAATTTTGATCAAAGACATGCAATAACGGCTACTATTGATTATCGCTTTGGTGAAGGATCGGATTATGATGGCCCAGTTTGGTTCGGAAAACAAATATTCAAGAATACTGGGGCAAATTTTGTAGCCAATCTTGGATCAGGTACTCCGTATAGTGGTCAATCCAATATAACCGCAGGTGCGTTGGGGACAAGTGGTCAGCTTGAAGGGAATCCGAATGGAGCAAGAAAACCATGGCAATTTAGAGTGGATGCTCAGTTTGATAAGAATATCACTTTGAAGTTTGGTAAGAATGATGAGGGTGATGTTGCTAAGGTGGCTAACCTTAATATTTATTTGTTAGTTACTAATTTGTTTAACACGCAAAATATTACCGGTGTTTATCGTGCTACAGGAAATCCCAACGATGATGGATATTTAAATGCTGCTCAATTTCAAAATACAATTGAGCTTCAAAATAGCGAAGAAACCTATCGTTACCTATATGCTTTAAGAGCAAATAATCCATTTAATTTCAGTATACCAAGAACAATTAAATTGGGTATTAAGCTTGATTTTTAATTATTAGAATTGTCAGACAACAGAATAGATATGATGAGAAATTCAATCAAAATTGCTACTGTAACTTTTGCTTTAGTATTTGCTAGCAGTATTTCATTTGCGTGGAATGATAGCAGTAAATCTTTAGTAAACAATAATAGTAAGCCCAGTGTGGCTTTAAATAAGGCTGCAAATTGCTCTCCTGCGAGTACATTGAGCCAGCTTAATTTGAATAATGTTAATGCATTAATAGAAACAGGCGGTTCGATGTGGCAAGATCGTTCTACGAATGATGGTGCGTATTTAGTTCCTGCTAATTCTGGTAGCAGCTCTATTTATGCCGGGGCCTTGTGGCTTGCAGGTGTTGATGTTAATAATCAACTTAAAATTGCAGCCTTGCAATTTAGATCTGGAAATGATTTTTGGACTGGCCCACTTACGACCATTCCTGGTTCAGGAAACGGTTCGGACATTCGTGATTTTGGTCCTGCAGAAATAGAGCCTGATGTTTGTGATCAGTACGATAAGTTTTTTGAAACAACTCGCCAGGATATTGCTGAGTTCAGAGGTTGGTTTCGATGTGGTGAAGATCCGGAGTGTAATCAAGGAGAGGATTATGCGGGCTATACGATACCTACGAGTATTTTAACTTGGCCAGCACATGGAGACATTGGTCGATTTCAGGATTTTTACCTGGCTCCTTTTTACGATTACAATGGAGATGGTGTTTACAATCCCAATGATGGGGACTATCCTAAGTATGATTTAGACAGCGAGTTCGATTGTTCAGATCCTACTAATCGTGCAGCACGCGCCATTTTTGGTGATGTTAATTATTGGTGGGTATTTAATGATAAAGGAAACATTCATACAGAAACCAACGGTGAACCTGTTGGAATGGAAATACGGGCTCAAGCATTTGCTTTTGCCACGAATGACGAGGTGAACAACATGACGTTTTATAACTACGAGCTGATAAACCGATCCACTCAAAAGTTAACCGATACTTATTTTGGTCAATGGGTAGATGCAGATTTAGGCTGTTCGGAAGACGATTATGTAGGCTGTGATGTGAGTAGAGGAATGGGTTATGCTTTTAATGCAGATGGAGTCGATAACGACGGTTGTAATGGTGCGCTTCCATACAATGGTATCCCACCGGCTATCGGAGTTGATTTTTTCGAGGGTCCTTATCAAGATGCTGATGGAATAGATAACGCAATCGGAATTGGGTTAAACGAAGCGGTAAAAGGGAATGGAATCGGCTATGGCGATGGCATTGCGGATAACGAGCGTTTTGGAATGCGGTCATTTTTGTATATGAACAGAGCAGGAACAGGATTGGGTTCTTTTGCTGCGGATCCTAATTTCGGGATTGATTACTACAATTACTTGCGAGGCATCTGGTTGGATGGGACGAAATTCGTATATGGAGGAACGGGTCATACCTCGGATCCTGCCGCAACCTCTGTAGAATGTGATTTCACTTTTCCAGGTGATTCTGATCAATTGAACTGGGGTACAGGCGGAATACCACAAGCTCCATGGGATGAAGTAGGAGAGGCTAATCCAAAGGGAGACAGAAGATTTTTGCAATCCGCAGGTCCTTTTACTTTAGAGCCAGGAGCCTTGAATAACATTACCGTCGGTGTGGTATGGGCAAGAGCGGTAAATGGAGACAATGTTGCTTCTGTAGAAGCACTTAAGGTAGCCGATCAAAAGGCACAAGCATTGTTTGAGAACTGTTTTCGGATTATTGACGGTCCAGATGCACCAGACATTACGATTCAGGAGTTGGATCGAGAGCTGATTTTGTATTTAACAAATCCAGCTGCGGGTAATAATGCATCAGAAAATTATGAGGTTAGTGATCCATTTATTATTGTGCCAGATTCATTGATAGGCACTCCCGATGAGTGGGACACGAAGTACCGTTTCCAGGGTTACCAGATTTTCCAGGTGAAGGACGAGACTGTAGGACCTTCTGATTTGGAGAACATAGATTTAGCCCGATTATTGGCACAGGTAGACATCAAAGATGGCATAGCTCAGCTGATCAACTATGAGTTTAACGAGTCAATTGGAGTGGCGATTGCTAATGAGAAGGTAGACGGTGCAGATGAGGGGATCCGTCATTCCTTTAAAGTTACCTTGGATTTATTTGCCCAGGGCGATAACCGCTTGATTAATCACAAGACGTATTATTACATGGCCTTGGCTTATTCTCATAATGAGTACAAGCCTTACGATCCGAATGATCCGTTGCAGTTGGATGGACAGAAGAAGCCTTATTTGGCTGGGCGTAAATCGGCAAGTGGCGGTATTAAGTCTGTAGGAGGTGTTCCTCATATTTCGTCACCAGAGTTGGGCGGATCGGTATTGAGTTCTTCTTATGGAGATGGACCAAAGATTACTCGAATAGAAGGAACGGGGAATGGTGGTGTTAATGCGGTAGACATTACAGCTGCATCAGAGGCGGCTATAGTCGCTGATTACAAGTTGGATGAAGTGGAGTATGAGAATGGTAAGGGCCCTGTATTAATCAAGGTGATAGATCCGTTGAATGTAACTTCGGGTGATTACGAGCTACGCATCATTCCC
>JABJPZ010000040.1 GCA_018663635.1 Crocinitomicaceae bacterium | reverse complement strand
GTTTGGCACCTCGATGTCGGCTCGTCACATCCTGGGGCTGGAGAAGGTCCCAAGGGTTGGGCTGTTCGCCCATTAAAGTGGCACGCGAGCTGGGTTCAGAACGTCGTGAGACATTTCGGTCCCTATCTGTTGTGGGCGCTAGAAATTTGAGGAAACCTGACCCTAGTACGAGAGGACCGGGTTGGACGAACCTCTGGTGTACCTGTTGTGACGCAAGTTGCATCGCAGGGTAGCTATGTTCGGACGAGATAAGCGCTGAAAGCATCTAAGCGCGAAACTTATTCCAAGATGAGATTTCTTCTAAAGGTCGTTCTAGACTAGGACGTTGATAGGCTGCAGGTGTAAAGACGGTAACGTCAAAGCCGAGCAGTACTAATTACCTATATGCTTTGAACAGAGTGTATTCTCAGTTTATTTTTCTCAAAATTGTCTTTAATCGTATTTAAGATTTTAGGTAACTATTGCAGTGAGGTCCACCTCTTCCCATTCCGAACAGAGAAGTTAAGCCCACTAGCGCAGATGGTACTGCCACACCAGGTGGGAGAGTATGTCGTTGCCGTTTTTAAGCCCTAGCTATTGCTAGGGCTTTTTTTTTGACTAATTTTATTTGTAAATCGTGAGAAATCTTGCTACCATAAGCTTTATTCTTATTGTTGTCAATTTATTTGGACAATCAGAAACACAAAAATTATGCGATTTAGGCCGTAGTCAGTCTAAGAAAGTAGTAACAAATATTTACGATGCATCCCACGTTGTTCCAATTGATACAGCAACATCAATTACAGAATTGCTTTATCTTTTTGGAGCACAAGAAACTCAAATCCTTGAAGTTGTTCACCAGCAACGGTTTAACTCTTTAGGAAGGGTAGTACTCAAGCACTTAATGTCCTCCGGAAATGGAAGCTTGCTCTATGATAATTTTAGGACGGTAAAATCTTCGATTTCATCTACAATTAATCGAGATAAATTTGATAATCAAGTTTCTTTAGAATATTTCAAAGATGGTAGGTCGTTAAATGGCGGTATTAAAAAGGACAGTGCTTTTACGAATACGGATCTTTCTCAGGACTTCTTGGAAGTTAATTTATCTAATAATTCATCAAGCTACAGTCGTTTCTTGTTTAAACAAGACCTGTCGTTGTTAATTAGACGTAAATTATGGTTGATTCCATCTATTGAATATATAAATGAAGATCGCAATTATTCTGGTAATGGAAATACAGACAGTTCCTTCTTTACGAACGTGTATTATGATGAAAATCAGTTAGTGGATTACTACCGGTGGAGACGTGTTAACCCTTCCATAGGAGTAGCAATAAGAGACTCAACGTGCCAACTATCAGCGAGCATTATCAGTCATAATGATTATTACATGAATCGTGATAAGCTCAATTGGCAGGGATTGGGGGCTAAATTAGTAGTTAATCGAGTGAAAACAACGAATCAGCTACGGGCGAAAGCTGAGTATCATTTTTCGGGATATAGAAAAGGTGGTTATAAGGTGCAATTAAGAACAGGATTTTTTAGGGATACCTCAAATAGAATTTCTGCTGATATTTCTTCATCACTATTACCTCCTAAAATCTATCAAATAAAATACTACGGTAATCATTATAAATGGAATTATAATGCGATTCATTATCCATGGCTGAATTCTGCAGGATTATTTTATCAGAATACCAGGTTTAAATTTCAGGCTCATATTTCAGGTACAACCATAAAGGATTATTTTTATTTTGATACCAATAAGGTAGCTAGTCAAGTAAATAAAGCTCATTTTGCAAGTCTAAAAGTAAAAAAGGACTTTGTTATTGGCCGTTTTAAATTTCCATTGAAAACAAATTTTAATTTTGGTCAATCTGCGGAAATGAGGCTTCCAGAGGCAAGTATAACAGGAGGTGTTTTTGTTAGCTTGAAAGTTTTTAAGGCAAAACTAAAGCTTGATTTGGGCGGACAGTGCAATTGGTTTAGCAATTATTTTGCGGATAGATTTGAACCTTCAACGGGCATCACTTATCTCCAAAATGATAAATTGATAGGAAATTATCCTTTTGTTGATTTTGCAGTAAGTTCTAGTATAAAAGGCGCTTCTTTTTATTTTATGGCCTTGCATGTAAATGAAAATTTAACGGGTAGAAATTATTATACCAGGCCAGATTATCTAGAAATTGGTTCCAGATTTATTTTCGGTGTCAAGTGGCGTTTTGTTAATTGAAAGCTCTATCGTTAAATAATAAATAACCAAGGTTGAAAACGAATGACCATGGCTCTAATTCTCCAGAATAGTAATTAACGGTAAAACTTATTGGTGCAATAGGAGAATGGTAAATGATGCTACTGGATAAAATCCATTCATTTCCTTTCCATTTGTCATAATTTTCGGGCGCATTATTTTCTTGTATGATCGCTTGATATGGTTGGTAGTAATAATTTTCTAATCTAAGATCAAAGTTTTTATTAAAAGTGAAAATAGCTTTTCCACCAATCGAACCGTATTTAAAATTTCGATATTTAGCTAAATAAATCGACTTTGTTTCTGGTATCGGTTCATAAATAGGAGCCATTAGTTTAGTGCTGGTATAATTAGAGAAAAAATCTTGAGTAGAATACCTTATCCTAAGATCTAAGCCAAGTCTGAAGTGCTTGTTAATTCTAAAGTAACGTTGTGCAGCTAGGCCAAATTGAAACCAAAAATGATCTGTTTCTAATGCAATAGCACTAATATTTAAATTTCCAGGAAGTAATTCTTCCCAACCGTCAATGTATCTTCCACTTAAAGAAAACATGGTTCCTTCGTTCGCCCAAAATTTTCTATTTAGATTATTAATTTCATACTTAATTCCAACAGTATGAAATTCAAACTTGGTAATATCAGCAGTGTCGGAAGGAGCAAAATCTATTGATTGGTGGTATTGATTATTTATAACACCATACCGGTAATTTAAAAGTAGTTTTCCTGGGTTCGAAATCGGTGCAGCTATATTTAATCCCACGAATCTTTCATTTTGCACAATGAAGGAAGGTCTTACTAATTCGAAAAATGTCGCAAAATTTCTAAAATAATCCCATCGATTAATCATGCCTTCTGCTTCGATATAAAATGGATAACTAAAAGGGAAATCCATTCGGATTTTTGTGTTTACCGATCCGTAAAACTTTCCGAAATAACTATTGGCTGCAAGGGTTATAGATTTTTTGCCAAGATGCTTATATTCAAAACCGAGATGACCTATGTTGATAGATTTTGATGAAAAATTCCCGCCAAATTTTGCAATGATTTCTTGCTCCTTTTTTACATTAAGCTTAAGGGTGTACTTTCCAGATTCTTGTACCTCAGCAAGTGGGTAAATAAAGCTGATCTTATCGTCTGATAAGACATTAAAATATCGTTTTTTCAGTTGGACTATATTGAGCTCATTTTTTTTTCTGAAAATATTTTTTGTTACATAGGATTTTTGTTTTGTATTCAGACCAGCTATGTTGATAGAATCAAATAACAATGGCGATTGTTTTTTCTTAAAAATTAAACGCAGTGAATCGAGTTCAGATTTTTGTGTTCTTCGATTAATTCGAGATTTAATTATATCCATTTTAGCAATCGTAGCGGTGTATCCATCTGCAATAGCTTCCTCTGCGTAGTCAAAACCAAATGTGCGTACTTTTGTATTGGGATCAATTAATATTCCATTTTCACATATTATGGAGTAATCATCTCGGCTAACGATCATAGAAGTCAATTGCGAAATAATATTGTTTTCATCGGGTGGGGCAAGTGTATCCGATAAATTACAGCCGATAATGATGTCTGGGAAAAAGTCATTGTACATGACATCTGTGGGGAAGTTATTATAAAGTCCACCGTCAAAAAGCAATTGATTATCAACTTTAATGGGTTTTAAATAAAATGGGAAAGATATCGAGGCCCGAACCGCCTGATTAAGATGTCCATTTTTAAATACGACTACTTTTTTGTTTTCAACATCGGATGCAACGCATCGAAAAGGAATAAACAAACTGTCAAAGTCGTGTTTGGCCAGAACAGAAACTGGTGTTAGTAAACTCATTAATTCAAAATCCATTAGCTCTGGACGAATTAAATTAGTCGGTAGTGTGCTGCTTAAATTAAAATTATTGGAAATTTTCAGAGATAACCAGGACGCATCTTCTTTTGGTTTTTTAAAAAAATAAATATGTTCATCTTCGATTCCGCCTTTGGCCATTAACTGGAATTTTTCACTTGTAGCCATGGCTTCGATTTGTTCAGGTGAGAACCCGGCAGCATATAAGCTACCTACTAGGGCGCCTGAAGATGTGCCAGCTATGTAGTCAATCGGAATATTGTTTTCTTCTAATGCTTTTAATATGCCTATATGGGATAATCCAGCAGCACCTCCACCACTTAAAACCAGCCCAACTTTTTGCGCTTGAAGAACACATGTGAGTAACAATAGTGATACTAGTGTACCTATGACCTTGTATATTGAATGTTTTGGTATTATTTTGGCTAGTGTTAAGTTGCGTAACAAATCTAAAAAACTAAAACGGAATCTCAGGGTGTCTAGTACATGTAAAATATTAAAGTTCTATTTATTGCTTGCTGCGATTACGGCGGTGCTCTCAGGTTGTTTTGATTTTGTTGAAGAGATCAAGCTTCACGATAACGGATCCGGAGCGGTAAAATACAAGTTGAATTTAAGTAAAAGTAAAACTAAAATTGGAGGGATTATGCTAATGGATAGTATTCGCGGATTTCCTGTGCCCAGTAAAGAGAAAATCCAAAAAAAGCTATCGGAAATGAAAAGTTTGTTAAACGGTCAAGAAGGAATTTCTAACGTTAAGATAACAGAAAACTGGTCGGAGTATATATTCCAATTAACAATGGATTTCGAACATGTAAACAAGCTGAACCTGGCGCTAAAAAAGACATTAGCAAAGGAGGAGAAAGCTAAAAAGTATGTGTATGACGCTTATTCGTATTCGGAATCTAAGTTTAGTCGGAATTACATAGCACAGGATTATAACGAGTTCTCTCAATGGAAAACAGATGTCTCAACAGTATTAGAAGGTGCCAATTTAATTTTAATACATCGATTTGATGAACCGATCGTTTCAAAAGAAAATGCTAAATATATGCTATCAAAAAATAGTAAATCAGTAATGTTTAGAGCATCTTTCTTAGATTTGAAAGAAAAGAAAGTAACTCTTCAAAATACAGTATCACTAAAATGAAATATTTCTTATCTCTTTGCCTTTTAGGAGGCACTATTTTCAGTCTTGCGCAAGACTTGAGTAATCACGTTCCAACATTATCTAAATCCGTTTTCGTTATTGATGCTGCTTCGATACATGAAAAATGTCAAAAGGCCAATTTAGAAACATTTGAATTCTTCAAAGAGCTCAAAGAAAATACAGATAAGTACCTAACAGGTTCGGGAGTTGACAACGCTTTAGTTCCCATGTTGGTTGCAAATTCGCATGATTTTGGTATTTCTACTTCAGATTTTTCCTACTTATTTACTAGGGATCGAGACAGTATTAATTATACTGCATTTATTTTCAAGATCAGTAATGAAGAGAAGGTCAATAACCTGATAAAGACTATGGTTCTCGATGAAGAGGGTATTGAACTTGGTATCGGAGAAGGATTTGAATTTGCTTATAACGATAAAATGATTATCGGTTGGAATAGTAGAATGGTTGCCTTTTTCGATTATAGAATACCATATAATTATGGCACGTGGGAAGCGGTTGAGGAAACAACAACTGAAGATTATTATGAAAATTATGAGGATCGTTATGAAGCATTAGAGAAAGAAGAAAAAGAGAAAAAGGCCAGTAGTATACTTGTTGCACTAGAGGAAATATTTAATCCTAATCCCAAGCATACCATTTCTGAAAATGCTCACTTTAAGGAGGTCGTTAACAAGAGTGCTGATATTATATTCTTTGTAGATGGTTTCGGAAATATGAATGTAATGAATGACGTATTCGGGACTCGCGGTACCGTAGACGGTATGCTTTCCATTTTTGCTGATAATTATTTTTATTGCCACATAAATATGAATGATAATGACATTACGGCTGCGTATACTTATCATGTAAGTGATGTTTTTAAAGACATGATGATGGCTGCGAACAAAGGGAAGTTTAATAAAAACCTTTTTAAATACATTGATGGTCAGAACTTAATTGGTTATTTAGGTATGGCCGTGGATTCAGAAGCGTATTATGAAATGGTCATGGATATGTATTCAAAAGTAATGTCGTCTATGCCTAGATATGGAGAAGTAGTTAGTTCAGGTATGGATATTTACAATATTCTATTGGATGAGGATGAAGTATTTGACTTTATTAAGGGAGATGCCTTATTTGCAGTTACCAATATCAAACAATTTGACGTAACGTATACCAGCTATGAGTACGACGATGATTTTAATGAACATGAAATAACTAAAACAAAGCAAGAGCTACTTCCTGAGTATGTTTTTTTAGCTTCTATTGGTAATGAAAAACTAAGAGGGAAAATTATTGAGCTTTTAGAAAAATCAGAGTTATTAATCCAAAAAGAGGGATACTATCTTGTTCTTGACCCATACAATAGCTATAGAAAGGATAAAGAAAATGGCATGTTGCATTATGTTGCTATTGAAAACGATGTTTTAATTGTAACCAATGATGTTGAGTTAGTATCTACCTATAGAGAATCGGGCCTTCCAAAAAATCGATTGATGTCTAAAGAGAGACGCAGCCATTTAAAGAAGAACAATTATGTTGGCTATTGGGATTCTGGCAATACATTTTCTAAAATGACAGATGAAATGAAAGGTATGGGACAAGACTTTTTTTCTATTATGGAAGAAGCGAATGCTGTTATAGAAAATGCCACAATAAATGGACTGAGTTCGGAAGGAAATTTATTTTCAGCTGATTTAAAATTAAAAATGAAAGGGGAGGAGAAATTAGCCATCACTCACCTGCTGGAACTAGCAGAAAGTATTTATAAGATGCAAGTAAAATGAAAAACTCGGGTAAAATATTACGTGCTGGATTCTGGCTAATTTTGATAGGTTCGATTGCACTGGGATATTTTAAGATAACCGAGTCGAGTCAGACCGATCATTTTAAATACATTCCCAAACAGGTAGATGGTGTAATGGTGCTGGACGGACGCCAAATTAGCAAGAAATTAGTTGAAAGGTATCGTTTTGATCCAAGTGGACTTGAAGCGATTTTACCAAAAGAAGCTCTCGACGGAGATGATGTTCAACTTGAAAACATTGGTATAGATCCTTTTTATAAAATACCTGTATTTCATTTTCAAATTGATAAAAAGTATTTTATCGCTGGGCTTATCAAATGTGATACAAAGCTTTTTCTCAAACACTTTAAACAGCGCTATGGTGACGAATTAATCGAAATATACAATAGCTTGGAATCGGGTGTGGTTTGCCAGCGTTATCAATCAAAAAATCAGGATGTAACCATCTGTGCGGGTTTAGGTGTAGGAATTTATTGTTCTACTGTGGATGGAAATGTATTAAGTGATAGTGGAAATCAAGCGCTCATGACTTATTTGGTAAGTGCACTGGAAGACCCTCAAGATGGGTTGGCGGCAGTTAATCCTTATTTTGCATCTTTTATTTCAGAAAAAGAGGACATAGGGTATTGGAGTAATGGGAAAACGAAGGGCTTTGGTGCGTTGATTAATGGATTTACAGACTCAAGAACCTTTTTCTCGTTTGAAAAAGGGGCAGTAGAAATTGCATCAGAATTAGAATATGCTGATGAAAGTCCACTTAAAAGCTCCATTCGCCCTTTAAATATCGACGCGCCATTTGCTTTTTCATTTATGGCCAACGAAAGGGAGTCATGGAGTTTTATCGAACAAAATATCCCCACCGGATTCCAACATTTTTTTCAAAATTATAATGGTAATTTTTTCTTTGAAATAAAAGGACATCAATTATTTCAAGGCTTCCACATGGAGGATTCAATTGACATAGAGACATTCGACTCTTATGAGGTAATTGTGCCGAATAAAAAACTCACACCATTTCCGAAGTTTGTTACCGTTTTTGGGATGAATGATGTCGCCGGTTATTTGGATAATTTGAATGCAGACAGTACTTATTTGTTGAATAAAGGGTACTATGAATTCGATTTGATTAATGGAGTACAGTGTTTTTTGAAAGTTTTAGACAGCAATATCTGTATATCTAATAGCAAAGCGTGTATTGAGGAAATTGCAATGAAACCGATAGCCGACTTGTATGCTACTTATAGTTTGCGCTTAGATTTCATTGCTTTAAAAGAGAGCTTACCCGTAAAAGGTGATTTGGGTATAGGAGTTCCGAATATGATTGTTCAAACGGGATTTGAGCTTCTAAATTTTGAAAGTGTTCAAATTGATGTAACCGAGATTCAAGAAAATACAGTAAGGGGTAAAGGTTCTTTTAAGTTTAAAAATCACGAGGCACATTCGCTTGTTGCTTTGCTCGATATGATGAATTTGGCTATTTCTAATCGGGGTATTATAGAAGCCATGCTTCTGCAGTCAGACAGGCCTATCGAATAGGTATAGGATTCAGGCAAATAGTTGTTTCAGATGCTAAGAAAATGCTTGTATTAGGTCTTGTCTTGTAATAATGTGATGTTTATCTGAATCGTAATTAACAAGGACAGCTTGCGTTTCTTTTGTGAAAAGTTTAGAAACTTCTTCTACGCTTTTATTGGCATTAACAATAGGAAAACACGCTTCCATGATGTGTTTTACCGGCAGCTCTTTTAATTCTGGTTTTTCAAGAAGTCGGGCAAATAGATTTTTATCTGTAATTGATCCTACAAACTCCCCATTTTCTACTACAGGTATTTGTGAGATTTTGTATTGATGCATCAGTAGCATTCCTTGAGAAACTGGATCTGTTGGAGTAACTGTTACTAAGTGCTTGGCAGCATGTCCTTTTATTAAATCTACAGCAACGGTTTTTTCTTCAGCTAAGAAGCCTCGATCTCTCATCCAATCATCATTGAACATTTTTCCGACATATCGACTGCCATGATCATGGAAAAGTACCACAACTACATCTTCTTCATTCAGCTCCTCTTTCAATTGTAAAATACCTTTAATGGCTGATCCAGCAGAATTACCTACAAAAATACCTTCTTCTTTTGCAAGTCTTCTCTGGTAAACAGCACCGTCTTTATCCGTTACTTTTTCAAATCGGTCAATTACATCAAAATTGACATTTTTTGGTAGAATATCTTCTCCTATCCCTTCCGTGATATAGGGGTATATTTCGTTTTCGTCAAAAATACCGGTTTCATGGTATTTTTTAAATACAGATCCATAGGTATCGATTCCCCAAATTTTTATGGCCGGATTCTGTTCCTTCAGGTATTTACCAACTCCCGAAATCGTGCCACCTGTTCCAACACCAACTACAAAATGCGTTATTTTACCCTCAGTTTGTTCCCATATTTCTGGTCCCGTTTGCAAATAGTGTGCTTTGGTATTTGATGGGTTGTCGTATTGATTAACGTACCACGAATTTGGTATTTCTGTTGCCAGCCTTTTTGAAACTGAATAATAAGATCTAGGATCATCTGGGGCAACATTAGTAGGACATACGTGCACTTCAGCGCCTACGGCACGAAGAATATCCATTTTTTCTTTGCTCTGCTTATCGCTTAATACACAAATCAATTGATAGCCTTTGATGATACAAGCCAAAGCCAAACCCATTCCTGTGTTTCCTGATGTGCCCTCAATTACCGTTCCTCCTGGCTTTAACCGTCCATCTTTCTCAGCATCTTCAATCATCTGCACAGCCATCCTGTCTTTTACCGAGTTACCTGGATTCGTTGTTTCAACTTTTGCCAAAACAGTTGCTTTTACATCTTTGCATAAACCATTGATACGAATAAGTGGCGTGTTTCCAATGGTTTCTAGAACGTTATTGTAGAATTTCATATTAGTGGTTAAAAATATTTGTCAAAGTTAGATTTTCTAATCGAATCTAATGGCTTTAATTGGAGATATTCTTGAGACAAATAGTGCAGGTAAAAGCAGTACTAAAAAACAAGTTAAAATAGTTAAGCAGTTTAATATAAGTAATGCTCCAGGTGTAAAATACATCGGTACTTCTTGTACAAAATAAGTAGTTTGGTCGAGTTGAATAAATCCAAATTGCTGTTGCAATAAAATTACCAGTAATGCGCAAAAGTTTCCTATTAAAAGACCTTTAAAAATAATGAATACTCCATTAATTAAGAATATTTTTTGAATACTCCATGAGTTGGTGCCAAGTGCTTTCAATACACCAATCATATTTGTTCTTTCCAAAATTAGAATGAGTAAAACGACTGTCATATTTATAAGCGCGACGATAACCATCAAAACTATAATGATATACACATTAGCATCTAACATGTCGAGCCACCCAAAAATATCTTGATGAAGTTCATCTATTGTATTTATTTGAAACATACCGAGCATTTCTCCGCGCACCAGTTTGGATGCATTTTTTAAGTCTTCAAATTGATTTAAAATTACTTCGTATCCCCCAACATAATTACGCCTAGATCCGTTTGTTGAAGTAAAGACAGTGATTATTGTGCCTGAGTTAAAATGGTAGATCAACGTAGAGTCATTCAACCCTTCATAATCCACTGGGCCATTAAGATTTTCGCACAGACCATTACCGGATTTGTTGTTAATCTCAATAGACAAGTAGCAGGTATCTGGCTCAATAATAAGGGGAGGACTCTCGTCGAAATCGGTTGGCCCAAATCCTGCTGCAACAACTTGGATTACCGTGTCTTTAGTAGGATAAAAAACCATTTCATTTTGAGTAGTAAAAGGTCCATCATTCCAGCTGAATTGAATGTTCTTATTTTCAGAAAAACCTTGTGCTTCGATTACCATAGCACCCTTGTTGCAATTTGGCTTTAGTTTTAGTGCTGCCTCAATACCCCATAAATTGAGTTCTTGTATTTGCCGAATGTCTGCAAAAACAAATTGCTTGTCAAAATCTTCTAGCCCGGTATTGTAAATAGCACTAATGAAGAATTTGCGTTCCTTCGGACCAGTGTCTTTTATAAAGTAAGTGGAAACTCTGTCGAATAATTTTAGATTTAGTTTGTTTGCAATAAACCTGGAAATGATAATACTGTCGTTTTTATCACCAGCATTGTAATTGGGGATACTTCCACCAACCTCCATTTTGTTTTCTAAAAATGTCCAGTCGTAATCTGTCCCCACTCCTTTTACAATTACGCCTAGAATATCTCGTTGTGCATTATTTTTTGTTGTTTCCGAATTGAAATTTCCATTGGACCTTATTATCCCTGGTTTTATGGCATAACTTTGGATATGTTTGATTTGAGGTAAGGCTGAAAGTTCACCAAGGAATGATTGTTTCCGATGCATGGGTGTTGACTCTAAAGAATAGCCGTAACTCGGATTATTTATTTGAATATGAGAACCAAATCCAACAACTTTATTTTTAATTTCTGTTTGAAATCCAGTAACGATACTTACGCTGAGAATCATTACAATCATGCTCAATGCAACACCAATTGTTGCAAAAACTATGATTGGCTTAGAAAAGCGATTGGATTTTTTGCCACCTTTAGCAATCCGTTTGGCTATAAAATATTCTGTGTTCAATACCGATTAATTCAATGCTAAAGTACATAAACATAATGGCCGCAAGAAAGATTTTAAGTCTTCTGCTATTTTGGTTCACATTCAATGCAAGTGGTCAAGACTCTTCGAGGTATGCGAATGATATCTTAGTGGGAGCAGAATTGAGTGCGCAATACATCAAACTATTTACCGGGAAACGCATTGCTGTTGTTGGAAATCAAACTTCAATGGTAGGAGAGGAGCATTTGGTTGATTATCTGCTTGGTTTAGGAATTGACATAAAAAAGGTTTTCGCGCCAGAGCATGGTTTTAGAGGGAAAGCAGATGCGGGTGAAAGAATTAATGATGGATTGGATGCGAAAACAGGATTACCAATCAAATCTTTACATGGTCGGCGAAAAAAACCCAGTAAAGAAGATTTGTTTGATGTCGACATGGTCGTATTTGACATTCAAGATGTTGGTGTTCGTTTCTACACTTACATCTCTACGATGCATTACGTTATGGAAGCGTGCGCAGAGCAAAACAAACTTTTCGCAGTGCTGGACCGACCGAATCCTAACGGCTTTTATGTGGATGGTCCAATCTTGAAAATGGACAACAAGAGTTTTGTGGGTATGCATCCAGTACCGATTGTTCATGGTATGACTATTGGGGAGTATGCAAAAATGATTAATGGGGAAGGCTGGTTGAAAAACAATATTCAATGTGATCTTAAGGTGGTTAAATGTGCCAATTATGAGCACAGTGATTATTACCAATTGCCAGTTAAACCAAGCCCGAATCTTCCTAATATGTCGAGTATTTATTTATATCCCAGCTTGTGTTTATTTGAAGGAACTCAGGTAAGTGTAGGAAGAGGGACGGATTTGCAATTTCAAATCATTGGATCGCCTTTCAACGAGAAGGGCGATTATAAGTTTACACCAGAATCGAAGCCTGGAGCGACTAAACCAAAGCACATGGGAATAGAATGTTTAGGTTATAACCTGTCCGAATTTGGCGATAATTACATGCATAAAATCAACGGATTGTATTTGAATTGGTTAGTTGCTTTTTACAAAAACTCTACTGACCAGGAACATTTTTTTAGAAAAGATGGCTTTTTCCGGTTGTTAACCGGAGACGTGTCCGTAAGAAAAATGATTGAAGAAGGGCATACTGCAGAGGCGATTGTAAAGACTTGGAATGAAGAATTAGATGCGTTCAAAAAAGTAAGATCAAAATATTTGTTATATCCTGATTTTGAATAGAGTCAATCTCTTGGGGAATGGGTTTCAGCTAATTCAAAAAAGATACGTTATAAGTCATTGGCTTTTTTCATCACCTGTCCTGCGACATACGCGGTCATTTTTCGAGGGAAGAATTTTCCTGATGTAGTTCCAGCTTTATTGAAAATACCTGGTATTGCCACCGTTTGGCCCCGCATCATTTTTTTATAACCGTAATTGGCTACTGCTGCTGCAGAAGGAAGCATTTTATTTTCTGTAAAAGCCGGGTTCATATTCGAATTCTTTGCAAATTCTGTTTTTGTTGGCCCTGGACAAAGTGCTGTGCAGGTTATGTTATTGCTTTTAAGCTCGAGAGAAAGTGCTTCACTTAAGGAGAGTACATAGGCTTTTGTTGCAGAATAAACGGCGAAATACGGAACGCCTTGAAAAGCTGCTGTACTGGCTACGTTCATAATTTTCCCTTGAAAGGAATGTGCTATCCAATGCTGAACAAAAAGGTGACAAAAGTCTGTAAGGGCTGTTATGTTCAATTGCAACATGTTATTGTTCCTTACATGACTGGAATCCTCAAAAAGAACATTGTCTCCGAAACCTGCATTATTAATCAGGTAGTCGATTTTGATCTTTTTTTCAATGATTTGTTCAAAAACTTTTTGTGCTGCGTCTTTTTCCGACAAATCTTGGGTGATTACTTCAACATGAATTCCGTATTGATCCTGAAGCGCAAATTTTAAATTCTCTAAGGCTTCTTTCCTTCGGGCAACAATTACTAAGTCCCCACCTTTTTGCGCATGCGCAATGGCTAATTCTTTACCAATCCCTGACGATGCGCCTGTTATTAAAGCTGTTTTCACGTGATTAATTTTAAGGAAAGTTAAAGAATTAGATACGGAGAAATCATCCTTGCAACGAAAAAAATATTTTTCGTAATTCGCAGTATGAAGTTGACCATTTTGAGGGTAGTGATGATTCTTACCATTTTTATTAGCTGTAAGTCAAGGAAACCAACATTGAATTATATGCAAGGCAGTGAAACCGATTCTTTGAATTATGCCGACCTAGACCTTTGGGCAGCTCACCCAGAAAAGGAGGACATGTCCGACCAATTCCCTAAAAATTTCACCTCTGATACAACACTTGCAGGAATTGATGTGTTTTTTATTTACCCAACCTTATTGTTGAAGGGTAGTGCATGGAATGCGGATGTATATAATCGATCATTGAATAAAAAAATAGATCAAACAACGATAAAGTATCAGGCAAATGTGTTCAATGGTTTAGCTAGAATATTTGCGCCTAGATATCGTCAAATGCACATTCACGGCTATCGGGATAGTGTTAACGGCATTAAAGCACTTAATTTTGCTTATCAAGACGTGCTTGCAGCGTTTCAATATTATGTATCCCATTACAATGATGGCAGAGAAATTGTAATTGCGGCGCACAGCCAGGGTACTAATCATGCAGAACGACTATTGAAAGAAGTTGTATTGCCACATGATTCTATTCGTGAGTGCGTTAAATTGGCTTATTTAATCGGCATGCCAATAGTGGATAACTTTGCTGATTTTCCATTATGTAAAAATCCATTAGATTTAAATTGCTTCTTGTCCTGGCGAACATTTTCGACGGGCTATTATCCTCCTTATATCTATGGCGATTCTATTGCGGTTACGAACCCGATAACTTGGGATAGCTCAAAAATGAAGAGTGATTTTGGCGATCACGGGGGTATATTGATGAAAAACAACAAGCTTCGCTATATGGATTGTGTTCGTGCTGAAACGCATCAGGGTTTATTGTGGATTGATTTCCAAAACATTCCAATGCAAAAGCTGTTTAAGCAAGCCAATTACCACATTGCAGATTACAATTTGTTTTGGAACAACATGAGAAGGAACTTTATTCAAAGGATGAGTCAATAGAATGGATGTTATTTTCGTGACCTCGACAGGCGAAAGTTCAAAATTTTTGAAAGATTTCGATTGTGGCTATGAGCTGCAAGATTACCCGATTTTCTTTTGCTAATCGGGTTTGGCAGAGTTGTTTATGGGTCGTTTTGATATCTTTAACGAAAGTGATATATTCATTCACAAGTTTGCACAGCTAATTCCTGATATGATTTCACGTATAAAGTTTTCGACTGAATTTTTATCATGAATTGATTAATCCTAAATAATTAAATTACAATGATTAAAAAAAGTGTTCTGTTCTCGTTGTTGATATTCATGAGTATTTGCACAATAGCTCAAAAGTTTTGGGGACTGATGGAAGATCCAAATGTTCCTTTATCTGTTACCTTCGAGGCTTACTTAAATTATGTTGGGGATAGAGATCCATATAAAGTTCCTGGAAGTAAGCAGTTTTTTAGGTGGTACGAGGAGGCTGTGCAAATAGCATATCCAAATGAGAATCTTTCGTCTTTTTCCATAGCGGCTTTTGATGCCGGGTTTAATTACAGAGATTTAGTTCGGAATAATGCCGTGCAGAAATCTGGTGGGAACTGGCAAAGTTATGGTCCGTCTGTCGCTCCTGTTAATGGACACAACGGAAAGGTGGTCGCTATATCATTTCATCCTACCGATCCGGACATAATATTCATAGGAGGAGCATTTGGTTTGTGGAGAACGATCGACGGAGGAGTGAATTGGTTTCCTTTTTCTGATGATTATCCATTAACAGGTGTTTCCGCAGTCGAGGTATCTCCTTCTAACCCAGATGTGGTTTACTTTCTTTCCTGGGGATATTATGATTATGGTGGAGCTTCGCTAGGTGTATATAAGTCTCTTGATGGAGGGGACAGTTGGAATTTGACAAATTTCAATTATCAAAATACGGGATCAATTTTTGGACGGACGCTAAAAATTGACCCTAATAATGAGGATGTTGTATATGTTTCAACGAGCGAGGGTATTTACAAAAGTAATGACGGATTGAACACCTACTCATTGATAAATAATTTATCAGCAAGTGAGCTTGAGTTAAACCCTGGAAATTCTTCTAAATTGTACGCGTGTGCGAAATATAATTCCACAGGGACTTCTAATTTTCAGTATTCTGAAAATGGCGGTCTTACATGGCAATTTTCCAATGGGTTAACAACATCAATACCATATCCGCAATTTACAATGGCTTTAACAGAGGCCGACACGTCTGTTGTATATGTTGCCTCTACGGGCAGCATGGGAGGTTTTGGAGGGATATTTAAATCAACAGATGGAGGCGCAAATTTTGTGCTTCAATCAGATACCCCAAACATCTTTGGGCCCATTTATACGGGTAGTGGAGGAACAGGTGGACAAGGCGCTTACTGTATGGGCTTAGCTTGTTCACCAGTGGACACGAATAAACTATTTTGCGGCGGTATTCATCTATGGACTTCAGATGATGGGGGACAAACATGGTACTCGGATGCAAATATTGCAGGAACCCATGTAGACGTTCAAAAATTAAAGTTTCATAATGGTGATTTATGGATGGGAAATGACGGCGGAATATACAAAACCGCAGACGGAGGCAACAGTTGGTCGTATTATCAAAACATGCAGACTAGTTTAATACATAAAATAGCTGTGTCAGAACAAGAGCCAAATGACTTGCTGACAGGCTGGCAGGACAACGGTTCGGCCTACAGTTCAGGAAACTCATGGGAACAGGTTACAGGTGGTGATGGGTTTTATTGTTTCTTTGATTACACAGACAATAAGCACAGGTTCACTTCAAATCAATTTGGCAATGTGTTTGAAACAACAGATGGGATTAGCTACAATCAAATTGTATCCTCCTATGGTGCGACTGGTGTCCATAGCCAAGGAAATTTTATAACGAAGATAATTCAGAACCGCACGGATAAAGACAATTTCTTTATTGGAAAGGATAAATTGTACGAAACGAATGGTGACACCTTGACATTTCCAGGTAATTGGACAAGTTCATCCGCGGTCCCTTATACTTCTCCCTTTAACAAAATTAACACATTTGATATTTGTCAAAAGAATGATGACTATATCTATATTCAATCTAACGGAGACGCTTTTAGGTCAACTGATCATGGACAATCATGGACTGACATTAGCAGTGGTTTAGATTTAGATTCATCGTACTTGAGCGAAATAATAGTAAGTCCTCACGATTCTTTGCATATCTGGGTTTCTAAATCAGGAATCAATGAATATTCAAAAGTTTATGAGTCTTTTGATGGCGGAGATAGTTGGATTAATATTACCAGCAGCGGTCTTCCTAACATCCCAATTAATTCAATTGAATATCAAAAAGGTTCGCAAAATCGGATTTACGTGAGTACAATGTCGGGTATATATTATAAAGACGATACACAAACAAATTGGGAAATGTTTGGAACGGGACTACCAAATTGTGCGGTGAGAGAGATGACAATTGATTACCAAAACGGAATAATCTATGCAGCAACTTACGGTCGTGGAATTTGGCACAACAATGTCCTATTAGATTCTATTCCTCCTAATGCTGAAGCCAGAGCATTCCCACAAGACAAATGTGGATTCGGTACTGGAGAGGTAGTATATTTAGACTTGTCGACAGGAACTCCTACCAGCTGGGAGTGGACTTTTTCGGGTGGCAATCCCTCAACATCGTCGATGCCTTCCCCATTTGTAACTTATCCCTCAACAGGAACCTATACCGCACAGTTAATAACTACAAATAGTTGGGGAGCAGATACGATAGAAATAAGTTTGTTCGTTGAAAATGCTCCAATAATTTCAGACTTCGGGAATATTTTAACTACTGCTTTGGGGTATTCATATGAATGGTTTTGGGAAGGGACTTCATTGAGCAATTCTGATAGTAACTCAATAGAAGTAAATCAGGCTGGTTACTATCATGTTGTAGTTACGGACAGCAATGGTTGTTCAGCAAGTTCTGATTCGTTGTTTATCAATTTAGTATCTGTTAACGAATACGAGGATGATCAAATATTGTTTTATCCCAACCCCGCAGGTGACGTATTGAATGTCGTTGTACAAGAGAATACGGATTTATTTTTTGAACTTGTGCTTACAAACATCTTTGGACAAATAGTTATTACTCCTATTAAACTCGATGGAAAGAAAGAGATGGAAATAGGAGTGCAACAGCTCCCCAAAGGAGTTTATTTTCTGAATATTATAAATAGTTCAGGCAGTATTCAGCGCTGCTTTAAAATTATCATTGGGAGGAGATAGTTCAAACTTTTTAGAAGATTCCACTTGTTTTTTTGCAATCTCATTTATCGGTTGTCGGAAGTGTTAATAAGCCGCATACAGCCAATATTTAAATCAAGATATTAATTATCTGTTTTATCAGCTTTTCTTTTAAAATGCTATGGTGCATCATTTAATTTTTAAAAAAAAGTTTATTTTGGCACAAAATTCGTTAAGAGAGTAGAATCAATTACTTAAAATATAAATCAAATGAAAATTTTTTTACTTTTTGCATTGTTGGGCTTATTGACAACAACTGCGTTTAGAGCTCAGCAGAGTAGTAACCTTGTCATTTTTTCCGAAGATTTACATCCTTTCTTTGTTTATGTAAATGGAATCATGCAAAATGATCAACCTTTGGCGAATGTTAAGATTACTGGAATAACCAATCAAACTAATTCGGTTAAAATAGTCTTCAAGAATGGCAATCTTGACGACCTTGACAAAAACATCTATTTTGAAGAAATGGGAGTTGAGGTAACTGCGAAAATTGTCAACACGAAAAAAGGGTTGAAACTTCGCTATTTTGGAGAAGTTGCAATGGCTTCTTCCTCAACAGCTACTGGAACGGTCATTGCCTACCATACAGAGCCCATTGTATCAGCAACCAATCATTCGACTTCAGTAGGCTCGTCGAACACTTCTTCTACCGTAACAGTTTCAGAAACTACCACAACTACGACTACAACCACGAATGACGACGTCAATATGAACGTAAATATGGGGATGGATGGTGCTTCTAATACTACAGGAACTGGTGGAGGTGAATCGGTTAATATAAGCATGAATGTAGGTGAAACAGGAATTAACGTTAATATGGATATGGATGGTAATCATCCCATGAATTCAGGTGGAGAATCCATAAACATTAACATGGACATGGGTGCTACAGGAATGGATGTAGACATGGGTGCAACAGGAATGGATGTAAATACAGATTTTAACGATGGCGATTTAGGCACTTCTTCTTCAGCTACAACAACTACAACAACCACAACCACAACGACAACATCTGGAGTCGTGGGTAATAATTTTCAAACTAATTCGAGCCCAGCATCGAGCCCTACCATAGTTTATGTTGATGGGTATACGGGAAAGATAGGTTGCCAAATCCCAGTATCTAATATGACAAGTATTATGGCTGCCATTGATGAAGAAAGCTTTGACGATGGGAAAATAATTGTCGCCAAACAAGCGACTTCAAAAAAGTGCCTGACTGTTGATCAAATCAAGCAAATCATGGAAGAGTTTAGCTTTAGCAAAAACAAGCTCTCATTTGCCAAATATGCATACAAAAGATGTTATAATCAAGATGATTATTACCAAGTAAATGGTGCGTTTGACTTTAGCTCTGAAAAAGAAGAGC
>JABJPZ010000039.1 GCA_018663635.1 Crocinitomicaceae bacterium | reverse complement strand
ATTCTTTACTAATTGGGATAGCCCAAACCACTTGTACAAAAATAAAGGCAATTGGCAGTTTGAAAAAATAAACAGCGCTGGAATCTCTAATTTAAAAAGTAAAACAGAAGGGTCTTGTTGGGGCGACTTTGATAATGATGGCTGGATAGATTTAGTTGTAAGTAATGATGGCAAAAACTACTTGTATCGAAGCTTGTCGGGTGAACATTTCGAGCCCATGTCTTTAATTGGCTATACGGATACAGACAACAATTCAAACGCATTAATCTTTTTCGATTCAAATCGTAGTGGTTTCCTTGACCTGTATGTTGCTAATGGCGGCAATCAAAAAAATCAGTTTTTCGAAAATCATGGTAACGAAAATGGCTGGGTTGAAATACACTTGAAGGGGCGAAAGAGCAACAGCTCTGCAATTGGAAGTAAAGTGCGCGTGTTTACCGGAGGATTAAAGCAAACTAAAGAGGTCAGTGCGCAATCAGGCGGTGGCTGTGGTAGTCAAATACCTTTAACATTGCATTTTGGTCTTGGACAACACGACAAAATAGATTCCATCAGGGTTAGTTGGACTTCTGGGAGGATTCAAAGTCTGTACAATATAGATTCTAAACAGTTAATTGAAATTCTAGAGATCGATTAATTATTCGCTATTTTCCTTCTTGTTCGATTGTCATTTCAGGAATATCACCTTCAATTAAAAGCTTGCCCGCTGTTGCCTGTTGAATTTCTTCCACACTAACTCCTGGAGCCCGCTCAATTAATTTAAATCCTCCTTCTGGTAGCACGTCTAGTACGGCTAGATTCGTAACTACTTTTTTAATGCAATTAACTCCCGTAAGCGGCAAAGAACATGAAGGCAAAAGTTTTGATTCTCCCTTTTTATTCGTGTGCATCATTGCTACGATAATGTTCTCGGCCGAAGCCACAAGGTCCATTGCCCCACCCATTCCTTTTACCATACGTCCCGGGATTTTCCAATTCGCGATGTCGCCATTTTCAGAAACTTCCATTGCGCCTAAAACTGTTAGTTGAACATGCTGGCCCCTAATCATGGCAAAACTCAATGCAGAATCAAAATAAACTGCTCCCGGTAATGCTGTAATGGTCTGCTTGCCCGCATTGATTAAATCTGCATCTTCATTGCCTTCATAGGGAAACGGCCCCATGCCCAAAATTCCATTTTCCGATTGAAATTCTACTTCAATCCCTTGAGGAATATAATTAGCAATTAATGTAGGTATGCCTATGCCTAAATTAACATACCAACCGTCTCTAAGTTCTTGTGCTATCCTTTTAGCAATGCCCTTTTTATCTAGTGCCATGTTTATTCCTTTTGTCGTACCGTTCGTTGCTCAATTCGCTTTTCGTATTTCTCTCCCTGAAATATTCGTTGTACGAAAATACCTGGAGTGTGAATTTGATTCGGGTCAAGTTCTCCCGGCTCTACAAGCTCCTCAACTTCAGCAATCGTAATTTTGCCTGCCATTGCCATCATAGGATTAAAATTTCGAGCCGTACCCTTGAATATTAAGTTACCTTGTGTGTCCCCCTTCCAAGCTTTAACAATCGCAAAGTCTGGTTCAAATGCCTTTTCCAAAACGTACATTTTCCCATTGAACTCTCTTGTTTCTTTTCCTTCTTCAACCTCAGTACCAAAGCCTGCAGGCGTGTAAAATGCTGGTATTCCTGCTCCCGTTGCTCTGCACCTTTCTGCAAGAGTACCTTGCGGAATCAATTCAACATCAAGTTCGCCACTTAACATCTGTCTTTCAAATTCATCATTCTCACCAACATAAGATGAAATCATTTTTTTAATTTGTCTTCCCTGAAGTAAAAAGCCTAAACCAAAATCGTCTACTCCTGCATTATTTGAAATGCACGTTAGGTCGTTTATGCCTAAATTAACCATTTCAGCAATGCAATTTTCAGGAATTCCGCAGAGCCCAAAACCTCCCAACATTATTGTCATTCCACTTTCTAACCCCTCACACGCCTCTTTTACATTGGCTACAACTTTATTCATCTTTTAATTTTAAAATTCACCGTAATATTCCTCCTCTGCACCCTCAATTTCCTCCTCATAGTCAAAGTCAGAATCTTTGTTCGATCTGTACTTTCTACAGTCCAGCTGAATATCTAACATTCCCGTGGGCTTCTCGAAGTCTAATTTTGAAACATTCAAAGTCGAATCTTCATAAACTTTATTCATATAGTATCCCCAAATCGGAAGCGCCATGTTGGTTCCCATACCAAGCTTTAAACTTCTAAAACGTATCGCTCGATCTTCTCCACCTACCCAAACTCCCGCAACCAGGTCTGGAGTTAGCCCCATAAACCACCCGTCCGATTGGTTTTGAGTCGTGCCGGTTTTTCCGGCAATCGGATATTTTATTCCCGCATAGGGCCTGTTTTTCTTTCTTCCACGAATTCTAATTGCAGTTCCCCCCACCGCATCCTTATATGGGTGCCGAACTCCAGCTGTAACTCCCTTCATCATATTGAGAATCGTATAAGCAACGTCCGGTTGCATGGCTTCATTAATTTCTGGGTGAGCTTCAAAAAGAACCATTCCATTTTTATCTTCAATCCTCGTAATGAAAATAGGCCTTATATAATTGCCTTTATTAACAAACGCACCCATCGCGCCAACCATGTCATATATAGACAAATCAAATACCCCAAGAGCCATCGAAGGGACGGGGGGCAACGAGGCTGTATCTAAACCGAGACCTCCAACAAAATCCAGTACTTTTTGAGGGTATTGAATCTGTTTCATTACTCCTGCAGTAATGTTATTCATTGAGGCAGCCAAAGCATAATTAATCGGAGTGGGCAAACCGTCGTATAGTCCGTCAGAATTGTTAGGACACCAGGATTTCATTCTTTTGTTGCCGACTGGAACATCAATGCAATATTCTATGTTGGGGAACTCTTGACATGGCTCAATCAGCTTGTTTTGAATTGCAGTCGCATAAACAAAGGGCTTAAATGTAGACCCGACCTGTCTCCGCCCTTTTTTCACCATATCGTACTTGAAGTGCCGATAATGCGGGCCTCCAACCCAAGCCTTAATGTGCCCTGTGCTCGGATCTATAGACATCATGCCGGCACGAAGAAAGCTTTTGTAATAGCGAATCGAGTCCATAGGTGACATTACTGTATCTCTTTCAAACCTATTTGACTTCCAGTCGAACACTTTCATTGGCCTTGGTGTGTTTAAGACCTCATCTATCTCTTCTTTAGTTCTAATCGCACTGTTGTGACCACAATGATAGCAGCTGACGTGTGGTTTTCCATCCTTCGTATAGCGCCTTAAGTATCGTTTTGGACGCTGACAATTCATGCAAACCGAACCTGAAAGCTGCTTGTAATACATGGATCGACGTTTAGACCGCTCCATAATGGTATCTATTTGTCCAGCACGCAGATCGTCAGAGAACGGAGGCCTTTTCCACTTTGCATTATTCTTGAAGAATTGATCTTGAAGTTCAGATTTTAAATGCTCTTGCACAGCCCATTCAGCATATTGTTGATGTCTGGAATCAATAGTTGTATGTATTTTTAAGCCATCGGTATACAAATCAAATGGTGCGCCATTAGGTTTTGAACACTTAAATTTTCTCAGTTCAACTTTAACAAGATCTTCAACACTGAGAATTCTTAACTTGAAAAAATTAGCCGACGAGGTTGTGTCTGTCATTAAAGTTATCGATTGGAAGTTTTTTGTTTCGATCGCCTCTTTCAAATTAAACCTGAGTGGTTTTCCATCCTCTAAATAATGCCAATCCAAGTCATAATAACGCTGGTTTTCCGCTACTATTCCAAGCGTGTCGATAATCCAAAGGTGGTGTTCTGATTGTCGAAAAAGTTTCGATGTTTCTTCCCTTAAGGACTCTCGAAAATATGCTCCTATTCCCTCCTGGTGATCCACCTTCGTAAAACTTAATCCAAGCGGCTTATCTTTGTTCGCCTTGTATTCTGCGCTGTCAATAAATCCGTTTTTAACCATTTGTCCCAAAACGACCATCCGACGATGTTTAACAGTGTCTGGTCTTCTTAGCGGGTTAAAAAGACTGGGGTTTTTAGCCATCCCAACAAGCATCGCTGCCTCATGCAGCCTAAGGGAATCTGGCGTTGTATTAAAGTAAACCCTGGCGGCAGATTTTATTCCAATCGCATTATTCAAAAATTCAATCGTATTAAAATAGTTGGTTATTATTTCATTTTTTGAATAGCTTCTTTCTAGCTTCGATGCAACAATCCACTCCCAAAATTTTCGTTTGGCAAACGCTATTTTACTTCCCTCCTCTATCCCGCTGTCCCGCGGAAAAAGTTGTTTTGCTAGCTGCTGAGAAATCGTGCTTCCGCCTCCCTGATTCTTGTCTCCAGAAATCATTCCCTTAACGACCCTGGCAGTTGCTCGAAAATCTACTCCGCTATGTTCTCGGAAACGCTCATCTTCTGTTGCAATTAGTGCATTAATAAGATTGTCTGTTAGTTCGTGATATCGCACAGTAGTGCGGTTTTTCCTGAAATACCTCCCCATCTCAACGTGGTCTGATGTAAAAATGGTAGACGCCAAAAGGCTTTTCGGATTTTCCAGTTGTTCAAACGAAGGAATCTCTGAACTAGAAATCCAAATCATAGAAATTAATCCATATGTTGGAGACAGAAGGCCCAGCCAAAGTAGCACAATTATGACCCTTTTCTTTCTTTTAGAAAGTGCTTTTCTTTGGCGATTACTCTCCTCAGGCGGTTCTTGAAACTCTTTTTTTGTTTGTGTTTCTTTCATTTCTAATAATTGATAAAAGTAACAAATAATCGACTTGTAAAGTGTCGATAGCAACTACCAATTTGGCTCAACTTCTACACATTCAATTACCGTAGGCATTCCGGCGGAAGGTGGCTGGAAATCACCTTTTGAAATAGTAACGTTTTTATTTGCGTATGCCGCTTTCATGAAGTAGCCCCAAATTGGCATTGCCATTCTTGCGCCCTGACCAATTGTGCCAGACTTAAAATGTATGTTTCGATCGTCATTCCCCACCCATATTCCAGTAACGAGGTCTGGCGTGTGCCCTATAAACCAGCCATCAGACCCGTTTTGAGTTGTTCCAGTCTTTCCCGCGATTGGGTTCTTAAAACCTCCGTATTCTGGCTCCCACCGCAACCTTCTTGCGGTTCCGCCTTCTTTACCAGAATAAGAATTAACCACCCCTAATGCACATTTCATCATTTTCAAAACGTCAAAGGCTGAACTAGGAGAGATTATGGGGATTTGTTTTGGAAGGGCATCATAAAGTACCTTTCCGTTTCGGTCCTCTATTCTTACAATCATAATGGGCTCGTTATAAATTCCGTTATTTGAAAATATACAATGTGCCGAGGTCATTTCCAGCGGCGACAAATCACACACCCCAAGACCTAAAGCAGGAACCGTTTGAAAAGATGAATTTGAAAGTCCCATTTTATCAAACAGACCCTTAACCCATTTATTTGTGCCCCCACTTTCCTTAATTATTTTAGCTGTGATTGGGTTTTTAGAAGCTCCTAATGCATAGTAAACAGGCATCGGCAATCCGTCAAAATTAGATCCTTTTGGACACCACTGCTTCACCTCGCTTCCATAAGGTATGTCAAGACAGTATTCTATGTTGGGAAATGTTGTACATACGTTGATTATTCCGTGTTCAATGGCTGCGCCATAAACGAATGGTTTAATTGTCGACCCAACCTGCCTTTTCGCGTTGGATACATAATCATATTTAAAGTGTTTATAGTTTGGCCCTCCCACCCAAGCTTTCACCAACCCTGTTCGAGGTTGTATTGATACCAGCCCTGTTTTAAGGATTTTTTTATAGTGATACAAACTATCAAGAGGACTCATCTTGACCATTTTCTCATTGTTACTTTCAGCCCAATCGAAGACTTTCATGGAAATTTTTTTTCTAAACACTTTATCGATTTCTTTTTCCGAAATCCCCTGTTTTTTTAACTGCTTATACCGTGGTGTTTTTTCAATTGCTTTACGAATATTTCTATCGCGCTGTTCGCGAGTTGTCTCATCTCCATATGGTGAGTGCTTTTTGCTCAGATTATCTTTTTGGAACGCAGGCTGCAAATAAGTGCCTAAATGCTTGTCTACCGCAGCTTCTGCATGTTTCTGCAGCTCATAGTCTAGTGATGTGAATATTTTTAACCCATCCCGATATATATTATACGGGTTTCCAGCCGGGTCAAGCGTTCCGTTTTTCTTCAGAATCCTTTGAACTTCTTTCTTTACGTATCCCCTAAAGTAGGCTCCCACACCCGTATTTTGAGTTTCGGGACGATAATCAATTATGATGGGCTCCTTTTTTAGGTCTTCTAATTTCGTTTTTTCAAGAAGTCCATTTTTTGCCATCTGCTGGAGCACTGTGTTTCTCCTTCGTAAAGCATTTTTCGGATTCATTTTAGGGTTATAGATTACCGGACTTTTCGCCATTCCTACCAATGTGGCTGCTTCACTAATGGTGAGCTCTTTTGGTGTTGTATTATAATAAATCCGTGCTGCAGATTTGATTCCCACAGCATTATATAGAAAATCAAATTGATTGAAATACATAGCAATAATTTCTTTTTTAGTATACCGTCGTTCTAGCCGCGCAGCGATAACCCATTCTGCTAATTTCTCGTTTACTCTCGCCCACTTATCTCGAGATGGCATTTCGTGGAACATCATTTTCGCTAATTGTTGCGTTATTGTTGACCCTCCCCCCTTATTTTGCCCTAATAATTGTCCAGAAATTGCCCTTATTAGTCCCCAGGTATCTACCCCGGAATGCTTATAATACCTTTCGTCTTCGGTGGCTATAAGGGCGTTAACTAAGTTTATTGACAACTCCTGGTAAGCAACATTGCTTCTGTTGTCGACAAAAAACGTTCCCAAGACCTTTTCACCGTCAGCATATAAAGTTGAAGCCTGATTGCTTACAGGATTTTCTAAAAGCGCATAATCTGGCAACTCTTCTGCTGGTATAGTAAACATCAGAATAGCAATTGATATAAAAGGCGAAAAAACAACAAGCCATGTTCCAATTAAGAACTTTCGTTTCCATTTGCGGGAGAGTTTAAATTCTTTGCTTTTGCCCACTACACCGTTACTTGGTTTTTGTTTAAGCTTATTGCTTTTATTTTTAGAAGATGCTTTTTGCTTCATTAATACCGAAAATACGAATACTGGCTATTTAATCTTCCCTCTCATTTATTGATTATAAACGAAATTTGGTTAATTGCTAATGATCTGCTATTATTCGTTTACCTCTTGAATTCTAAACCCAATGTCGGTAATGTCTTCAATCGATTCTATACGCATTGCCTGTTCAAATGATGCCTTGTATGTGCCCAGAAATGGAAATCTAGTTTTTGTCTTAAAAAGATAGCTTCCGTCTCTCATATTTCCAGAGCCCTTTCCAAGCCATCTTCGCTGTGAATCTTGGAGCACAAACTCCAGTGTGTCCAAATCATACATTCCCATTGGTAACTCAAACTTTAAAAACACCCACAGATTCTTCCACTCAAAAGTTTTAGCGTGTCGAATATTAAAATACAGGTCGTACCTCTGAAGCGTGTCTTTAATCTCAAATTCAAAAAACGGGATATTTGACTGGTTCCATTTCTGATCTGGAATGGCAATATACTCCTCGTAATAGGATTGTTTTCCGGTACAAGCAATTACACTTGATAAAATTACCCCTATAACAACCGTTAACCCTAGCCTATTTGTTTTTGTTTTGTCGTTTTGCATTCGTCTTATGTTGCGGGCTCGGTTTTTCATTCGAATTTGTCCCTTTTTGTTTGCTCACGGTTAGGTTTTTCATATTGCTTTTTGGCGAATTAGGTTTCCGCCTTTTATTTTTATTCCCCCTCTTTTTCCTTTGCGATTTACTAAACTTACCATCAAACCGCGTCAATTCATCTTGGCCTACAACATTTTCGTACTGAGGTTCGGTAATTTCAGGCTCCAAATGAATGAACTTATCCAGATTTTGCGGCTTTTTCCCGGACTTGTTGAGTGCGATAATTTCTTTTACTCGATCCAGGTGAAGCTGAACCAATTTTCCGCCGCCACGCTCCTCGCTTAACCAAAACCACATCTGCTTTTTAAAAATGTCCGTTTTTTGATGAACCGCTGCGCCTTGCTTTGTTTCTAACTTGGTATTTGCACTAGGGAAATCTTTATATGCTTCCAAATACATATCAAGCTCATAATTCAAGCAGCACTTCAATTTGCCACATTGCCCCGCCAATTTCTGTGGATTCAAGGACAGCTGCTGATATCTTGCCGAAGAAGTTGATACAGACCTGAAATCCGTTAACCACGTTGCGCAACACAACTCCCTCCCGCATGAACCGATTCCTCCCAGTCGTCCAGATTCCTGCCTGGCCCCAATCTGTCTCATCTCAATCCTAATTCTAAACTGCTCCGCCATCACCTTAATAAGCTCCCTAAAATCTATTCTGCCGCTTGCCGTGTAGTAAAAAATGGCCTTCGTATTGTCTGCTTGGAATTCAACGTCAGAAATTTTCATTTCTAATTTTAGTCGTATTGCCATCTTGCGAGCTTCATGCATGCTTTCGTATTCGCGTGCTCTTGCCTTTTTCCACATGTCAAGGTCTTCATTCATTGCCCGCCTTATAATTTTAGGTAATTCATGATTCTTTACGGTGATTTTCTTCCTCTTCATTTGCACTTTTACTAATTCACCAGTTAAAGTTACAACCCCAACATCATGTCCGGGTTTAGCCATAACAACAACGGTGTCTCCTGCTTGAAAGCATACCTTTGTGGGGTTTCTATAGAAGCTTTTTCGGCCGTTTTTAAATCGAATCTCCAGAACATCAAAATGCCGGCTGCCCTCAGGCAAACTCATATTAGAAAGCCAATCAAACACTTCTAGCTTGTCGCAGCCTCCCGTAGAGCACGTTCCGTTGTTCTTACAGCCTTTCGGAGTTGAACCTCTCTTCTTATTTGCACAAGACGCACAGCCCATTGTATAATGTTGTTTGAATTAACTAAAAATTGACGCTTGTAAATATAAATTATTTGCCCTTTAATGTAATTACATAACGATAATTCTATCTTTTTAGCGCATCAATGTGTCAAGGACGCGCAACTTTAATTCTTGTTTATCTAAAAATCGAAACATTTATTTCCTAAGTAGCCTGATTACCTTTATTGATAAATCTGTAAATAGAATTTTTGGATTGGCATTTCGTTCTATGTGATAGTGTGCTTTATCAAACTCTTGGGTTAGCTGCAAAACATTATTATGATTAATAAACTTTGCAAATTTTAATAAAAACGCGCGCTCCTCCCCTTGCAAGCTAACCATTTGCATATCTGTGTAGTTTCCAAGCATACACTGCCTTGCCATGTGTAAACAAAATAGTAAAAACTGCTTTTGATGTTCTCTTCCTTCACCAGCCATTGTCTCGGCCCAATTGAATGTTTCCAAAACTTTCTTTTGATAGCAAAGCCGCATCCATGTCTGAAAATGATTAAAGTATTTTAGCTCATTATCCGAGGTCCGAAGCTGTCTTTTTACTCTTAAATATGATCCCTCGGCTAAATTGACAATGGATCTGGCACCTCCTCTGTCTAGCCCTTCTTTTTCAACTAGAAATTCCGTTAGTTCCTCGTCAGGAATTCGATTAACTGAAACCAGCTGTGTTCTTGATATAATTGTCTTTAATAGTTGGTCTTGATCAGTGGTTGTAAGTATAATAACTGTTCCATTTGGAGGCTCTTCGATTAATTTTAAAAGCTTGTTAGAAGCTTGTGTGTTAAGTAGGTCTGCCCTCCACACAATTAAGACTTTCAATCCGCCTTCATATGATTTCAGGGATAATTTTGCGCTAATTGATTTTGCCTCGCTTGCAGGAATAATAGGTTGGCTATTGCCAATATCACACTTGCCATTCCAATCCTGAATGTCAAAATATTGGTTTTCTGTTAATTGGTCCTGCCACTCTTTAAAATATGCCTGTGATGTTTCCTTTTTTTTTGAGACCACCTTGAATGGAAAAGAAAAATGAAGATCGGGGTGATTGTACGACTCCACTCGTTGACATGAAGAACATTTCCCACACGAATCTCCTTTTTCCCTTTGTTCACAGAATAAGTATTGCGCATAGGCAATTGCCATGGGGAGCGGGCCGTATCCATCAGCACCACAAAATAGTTGTGCGTGGGGTATTCTTCCACTGTCCACATTTGCAGATAGTTTTAATTTTAGCCCTTGATGTCCTGGTAATGATGAATATTGCATTTAATCTTGCTAAAAATAGTGATTTATCTGTCCTCAGGTTTATAAAATTGTCGATTAAAAGTAAATTCGCGATATGGCTAGAATAGATACTTACAATTTTTCTAAAGAACGTGCTTTAGTGCGTGTAGATTTTAATGTTCCTCTGGATAATAATACTTTGGAAGTTATGGACGACACTAGAATTAAAGCAGCCGTTCCAACTATAAATAAAATTTTAAACGATGGAGGGTCAGTAGTCTTAATGTCTCATTGTGGCCGGCCTAAAAGTGGTCCTGAAAACCGATTCTCTTTAAAACATTTAGTAGAAACCATTGAGCAATTAGTGGGTGTTAAGGTACATTTCTCAGAAGAAATCGTAACGGAAAAGTCTTTTGAAAAATCGAGCACCCTACCCATGGGTGAAATTCTTCTTCTTGAGAATTTAAGGTTCGACCCCAGAGAAAAAGCCGGTAACATTGACTTTTCGAAAGCGCTTTCAAAACATGGTGACGTGTATGTAAATGATGCCTTCGGCACGGCACATAGAGCGCACGCCTCCACTTCTGTCATTGCCGAAGAGTTTCCAGAAGATAAAATGTTTGGGTATTTAATTGAAAAGGAAGTTGAAAGTGTTTCAACATTGATGAAATCCGGAGATCGACCCATTGCCGCAATAATTGGCGGGGCAAAAGTTTCTTCAAAAATTAACATCATCAATAATCTGCTGGAAAAAATTGATATTTTAATCATTGGAGGAGGTATGACTTACACTTTTGCTAAGGCGCAGGGCGGAAATATTGGAGACTCCGTCGTTGAAGATGGTCACTTAGAAACAGCACGGAAAATACTAAAGACTGCTGCTGAAAAAAACATTGAAGTAATCATTCCTGTTGACTCTGTCATTGCCAGTTCTTTTTCCAATGAAGCTGAAACCCAAGTTGTCGCTACTAAAAATATACCTGCAGGCTGGATGGGGCTGGATGTGGGCCCTAAAACCATCTCTGATGTTCACAAGGCGTTATCAAAATCTAAAACTATATTATGGAATGGGCCGATGGGCGTATTTGAAATGACCAATTTTGTAAAAGGAACCTATGAGGCCGCAAAATCTATCGTTAGCGCAACTCAAAATGGCGCATTTTCACTTGTAGGAGGAGGTGATTCTGTCGCTGCAATTAATCTCTTTGGCTTATCGAAGGAGGTCAGTCATGTTTCAACAGGAGGAGGTGCAATGCTCGAATTTTTAGAGGGAAAAGAACTTCCTGGAATTAAAGCCATAATGAGCTAGCTCATGAATTTTGAACTAGAGGCAAACTGGCAAAAAATATTAACTTTCTTTGCCCCCGACCACGGAGACTTAGATGTTCCTTCCGTATTGTTTTTAATAGGAATACAAGAGCTTGGAAAGGGCGCTATAGCTTTGTCAAAAGACAAAAAAGTAGAAGTAATGCACATTGGCGTTTGCACGGTCTTGGCGCCATATGGATATTACAATTTCTTGGGCCTCGACAAAGAAGGCTGGCCTCATTTTGAAAATGTTGAAACACTACCGAAGCTGGACTCCAATGAGCAAAAAGACATATTAAAAGAGGCGATTGTCGCCTATTTTGAATCAGAAAAAATAATTTAGATCGCAACTGAGACTTCGACTGTTTCTTCTTCTTCGATCCGAACAATCCCCGCTTTCGTTAGCGTATCAACATCAATGTCTAGAATGGCAAAACCGGCCTGCCCTGATTTGAATAAATCGTTATAGTTAAACGTAGCCATGCCTGAGGCATCTGTACTGCTGGATTGTTCCAAATCCTCTCTAGGGACTTCGCTGCCATTATCATAGTAAAGTCTAACCATAGCGCCACCAACAGGAACACCCGACACATCCACGACAGTTACTCTTGCAATGGTATCCTTCCTTTTATAACAGGAGTTAAAAGCAAAAGTTATCGCAATCAGGCTAAATAAAATTATTGACAATTTTTTCATAATATAGGTTTATCTTAAGTTTGGCTTGGCCTTATTGTTGTACCTAGGTCAACAAATATAGTTAAATTCAATTTCAATGAAAGTAATTACCATGTATTCCAGAACCCTTACGGCCATAGCTATGACGCTATTTTGCGCGCAAGGGTTGGCTCAAGTAAAAGACCAATCAGCCCCATTAGTAAAAAACATAACCCCTGAAAAAGTTACACCCACGGGAAAAGAAATCTTTTTTGAAATACGAACCAACTTCGGAACAATGAAGGGAAAGTTATATAATTCAACGCCCATTCATCGAGATAACTTTATTAAACTCGTTCAAGAAAACTACTATGACAGCCTGATGTTTCATCGAGTCATCAATCAATTCATGATACAAGGGGGAGACCCCGGAAGCAGAAATGCAACCGCCGACAAGCCTCTTGGAAATGGTGGCCCTGGCTACACGTTAGAAGCAGAAATTCAACCAACACTTTTTCATAAAAAAGGAGTACTTTCAGCCGCTAGGCAACCAGACAATGTTAATCCTGAAAAACGAAGCTCTGGCAGCCAATTCTATCTTGTTCAGGGGAAAATATATTCAGAGCAAATGCTCAAAACACAAGAAGAAAGAATCAACCAATCTAACAGCAATAAGATCATTCGAGAGTACTTAAGAGACCCTCAAAACAAAGCAGACCTTGACGCTGTTAGCTATTGTCAAAAAAACAAGCTCGCTGATTCTTTAAATAATATTATCGCCAGGATAAGCGCTGTGGTTGGCAAAAATCAAATTCCATTTACTTTTACTCCTGATCAAAGAAATGCTTATTCCACCGTCGGCGGCACTCCTCATTTGGATAACGGATATACCGTTTTTGGAGAGGTTTTCGAAGGCCTTTCCGTCATAGATAAAATTGCTGCTGTACCGGTAGGCTCTAAAAATCGACCCAATGAAAATGTCATTATGACCATTAAGATATTAGACCAAAATACTAAAGAGTAACTCAAAGGCATATAATTTTTTACTTTTGTAGCCACATGTTAAAAAAGGTTGAATCTTTATTGGCTGAGGTAATGGCATTTAATAGTCAAGACCTCAATGCGATCGAACAGTTTCGAATAAGACTTCTTGGAAAAAAAGGGGAAATCACATTGCTATTCACTCAGTTTAAAGAAGTTCCGAATGCAGATAAAAAGGCATTTGGACAAGAGCTGAATAATTTGAAAACGCAGGCAATTGAAAAAATAAACCTGCTGAAATCTGGGCCTGCTAATAAGACGGAGGAAGAAAATACGCTGGATTATTCTAGACCCGCAGAAACCTTCTCGTTAGGATCAAGACATCCCATATCAATTGTTAGAAATGAAATCATTGAAATTTTCTCTAAAATTGGATTCAGCGTTTCTGAAGGTCCGGAAATTGAAGACGACTGGCATAATTTTACAGCACTTAATTTTCCAGAAGAGCATCCCGCCAGAGATATGCAAGACACTTTTTTTATAGATAAACACATTGCTCTTCGAACACATACTTCGTCAGTTCAAGTACGGGTAATGGAAGAGTCATCTCCCCCAATTAGAACAATTTCTCCTGGCAGAGTTTTTAGAAATGAAGCCATCTCTGCACGAGCACATTGCATCTTTCATCAAGTTGAAGGATTGTATATTGATAAAGACGTTTCTTTTGCTGATCTGAAGCAAACACTGTTGTATTTTGCAAAAGAAATGTTCGGCGAAAAAACGGAAATTAGACTTCGCCCATCTTATTTCCCTTTTACAGAGCCTAGTGCTGAAGTGGACGTTTCGTGTAATCTATGTAAAGGCGCTGGTTGCAATGTTTGTAAGAATTCTGGCTTTCTTGAGATCTTGGGCTGTGGAATGGTCGATCCAAATGTCTTAGAGAATTGCGGAATAGACTCCTCTGTATACACTGGTTTCGCCTTTGGAATGGGAATTGAGCGAATTGCAATGCTTAAGTTTGGGGTGAACGACTTGCGCCATTTCTTTGAAAATGATATTCGATTCTTAAAGCAGTTTCGGAGCACTGTTTAAGTCAGAAGTCTTCTTCTTCCTGAAAAATGCGGAGCTTCGAATTCAATAATCCTCGCAGCAGCTCTATGACGAGTCCCCTTGTGTTATTAATAAGTGGTGTTTTTTGGGATTTCAAATCCCATATTGGGAGGTTTCTTCTTTTTTTTGCCTGTTTTTTTGATTGCTTTTTTTAAATTTTTAAAATATAACTTTCTGGTTAATAGGTGTTTATGTGGTTTTTTCGTCTTGTTGTTGTTACGGTCAAGTTCTGATTGGAATAGTTTTGGATAAGGTAGTATTGTAGCCAACTGCTACAGGCCATGAATATTTTGCTGTGGTCTATGGACTTAACTTACTACAAATGAAAAAGAAAATTCTTATCGCTGAGGACAATGCGTCCATTTCGCTTTTATTGCAGCACCTGCTATCCAACGAATACGAGGTTGTTACCACTACCAATGGCGGTGAGGCCTTAACCTGGTTGGGTCAAGGAAATAAGCCAGACGTTATTATTGCAGACATTATGATGCCTGACATAGACGGCTGGAAATTATTGCAAAATATAAAGGCAAGTGCGTTCCTTAGTACGATCCCAATAATGATGTTAAGTGGTTTGGAAACTAGCACAGAACGAATTAAATGTTTTGAACTAGGCGCAGACGAATACATGATAAAACCATTTAGCCCACAAGAGTTAACACTACGCATTGCAAATTTGATTAATCGATCAAAATATGTTCGAGCATAATACTAAGAACATAAAATATTTAGAAAGCACACAGGCCATGTGCGGCATATATATTGGGCCGGACATTTGGTTCGTGTCCAAAATGCAGGCGTTCGATGCAATGAATTTCCAACTGATTCATTGCTACACTTTTGAAGAAGCGGCGGCCATAATACAAAATCAAGGAATTTCTCCAGATTTAATTCTGGCTGAATATGAGTTGGCAGATAATCTAGCACAATTAAAACAAAGCCCTGAGCTCATGTCGTGCGAATTGCTAAGGCCGCTATTCTTATTACTTTCTGATGAGATATTGTCTGAAGAAGAGCTACGTTTTTCCAATACCCTTTCTGTTGACGACGTTTTATTTAAATCAACCTGTACAGATTTGTTGTTTGAAAGAATTTGTTTTCTCCACACTAAAAATCAATCCGATAGTACCACCCACTTTGAGTCGCCTAAAAGTAGAAAACCATATCCTTTAAAGCGTGCCTTTGATATATCCTTCTCCTCCTTGGCCCTTATTTTATCCGCTCCGTTTTTTTGCCTGCTTTTCGGGTTTATTAAGCTACAACAAAAAGGACCTGTGTTTACAAAAGTGAAGCGAGTCGGGGCCGGGTATAAGACTTTTAATCTTTATCAGCTCACACTAATGAATCTAGGAAACACGAAACAAGACAATATTCAAGACTGTAATACACGCCGCTATTACACCTATACATCGGACGATCATAACTGCCCTGAATGCGAGCAGTTGTGCCGTCCATGTTCTCCATTATTAAGGATTGACGAACAAGAAATTTGTGAACGTCTTTTTTTACAAGAAAAAAATAAAAAGTTGGATGAAAAATTTACCCCTGAAGCAGATTCATTTTTAATTCGTTTTATCAAAAGATCCAAACTACATTTAGTTCCTAAATTCGTTAATGTTCTTAAGGGAGATCTTAGTATTGTCGGGAATAGGCCCCTAGAAATTGATGAGGCAGAGCGGCTAACTACGGATAAAGATTCTATACGGTTTACGGTTCCTGCCGGCATCATTACCTTGGCGCATTCGATTAGAAAAGAAAATGCCCAAGAACTTGATTTAAATCTTTCATATGCCCAGAAAAACAGTTTTATGGGAGATCTAAAAATTCTGATAAAAAGCACTTTCAGCCATTGTTAATTCGCTGATTTTGAAGAAAACAGCCTCATACTATTCTTCCCTTTCATTTGGGTGCTTGTATAAGATATACTCCAAATTTGCTTCAATAATCAAAGTGAGTATAATGTCTGGCTTTTCTCTTTTCACGATTTCTTCATTCAACTTATAGTTCCAGTTATCCCAGATAAGAATACTTTCGCTGAATGACATACCGAAAAAATCTAGCATATTATTTGAATAGGAATCGCGTATGAACAAGATTTTTGGCAACGACTCATCATGTGATTTGTAGTGAACTTGGAACTCATTCTTGTATGGAAATTTTTCAGGAATAGGATAGGCGTATTTATATGTTGAGAAATCAAAAATTTTATTCCTCGGACTAATTTGAATTTCTTTGTCTGGAAATTCCTCTTGCATCAAGATCGTTTTGGCAAGACCAGTACCTTTGGTCTTTTCTGAGGAAATGCGCATTGCGTCTAGACTTGTAGCTGGGGTCTGAGGAAAATCTTTTCTTATCTCATTTAAAATTTTTGAATAGGCCACATACGCCCCAAACTGATTCCAATGTTGGTCAGTATTATAATAAAGCCTCTCATCAAGTATTTGCGCTGCCTGGAGGAGTGTGTCCTTCAGGTTAATCAGGTTCATCCCTTCAATGCCCGAAACCGCATCAATGAATTGAGTTGTTTGACTCGTTGGTGTTAACTGCCGCACATGAAACGGCAATTTTTCTGAGTAGACATTGAATTTAGTGGGAACAATGGCCAAATAATGCTTTACGTTAATTGACTGAAGCCAGCGGACTCTTCTCGTAAATTCCTCCTTGAGCATGTTGATTTCATTTTCAGAAAATGTTCGTTGGTGCGTATAGGTGTTAATGTATTTTTCAGCAAAAAGAAATCCGTCTGAACCTATGATTACTGATTTATGTGGAGATTCTTTAAACACATTAACTTTTAAATACTTATTCCACTCTAGAAGTGTCTGGCGAAAATTAAAATTGTCTACATAGTATTTTTCAAATTCACGCGGAAACGGATCTAGATTGCTTAAGATCAGCTTTGGGCACTTAGCCATGTTCCTGTTTTCAAGGTTTTCAATGGATTCAACTTCAAACAAATAGCCTGAATTTGAGAATGCAATTATCGCAATAAACGAAACCAATATAATTATGGACTTTAATCGAATCATCAAAAACGGAAATATATAAATGGGTTGTATGAATTTAAATTCAATTCTATCATGCACAAAAACATTATTGCAACAGGGGTGAGTCCTGAAACAATTGAAATCGTGAATCCTGCAGTATTTTGTATTCTTGGCGAAAAATGTTTTGATGCCGTTTTAAGACCATCATAAATCCAGCTCAATATTCCCGTTGAAAACAAAAAAGCTAAACCAATGACTAGCAACAGCCTCACATGTAAAAACTGACTCAAAAATGGATAGTTGATCTCTGTTGCCTCGCCTCCACCGAACATAATATTAATTTGGTCCAAGGAGTTTTGCAAATTCTCTTCCCTGAAAAACACCCAAGCCACTATAACAATAGGGCAAGTATATAATATGCCAACGATGTTTGGTGCCTTGCTCAATAGCTTAGAGAAGCCTGCTCTCTCAATTACGATAAATAATCCATGAATTAATCCCCAAATGAGAAAATTCCAGGCTGCACCGTGCCAAAATCCAGTGATAATGAAAACAATCGTTAGGTTTAAAAGCGTCCTGAACTTTCCGCCTCTACTGCCACCTAAAGGGATATATAGGTAATCCCTAAACCAAGATGAAAGTGTGATGTGCCATCTTCGCCAAAAGTCCTTAATTGATCGTGCAGCGTAAGGAAAATTGAAGTTTTCAGGAAAATCAAATCCAAACATTTTACCAAGCCCAATTGCCATATCCGAGTATCCTGAAAAATCAAAATAAATCTGAAAAGCGTACAAACTAGCACCGGCCCAGACTGTAACTAAATCTAATTTGTCAATTGGTATTAAAAATACTTCTTCTGAATACTCCCCCAGTACGTTTGCAATAAGCACCTTTTTACCAAGCCCAAAAGCAAATCGACTGACTCCTGAAGAGAACTTTATCAAAGAGTGCTTCCTCTCTTTAATCTGATCCTTGATTTCGTAATAACGAACAATTGGTCCGGCTATTAGCTGCGGAAAAAGAATAATGTATAAAGCTAGCCGATCTAGGCGTTTTTGAATTTTAACTTTGCCCTGATAAGCGTCAATTAGGTAAGTGATTGCCTGAAAAGTATAAAACGAAATGCCGATAGGAAGCACTACGTCAAAGGCGTTAGGGTCTGCTGATTCAATACCGAAGACATAAAATAAATTAGTGATTAGAAACCCCAAATACTTAAAGTAAAAAAGGATCCCAATGTTCAGTGTCAAACCCAGAAGCAAAACAATTCTCTTGTGTTTCTTATCAAGAAAAAGACCGAGTAGATAATTAATTGTAATTGACGAAACAATGATTATAGAATAGCTAACTCCACCCCAAGCGAAAAAAATCAGGCTTACTAAAATTAAAAAGTAATTCTTCCAAGAAGCAGGCAATAAATAGTAAACGCCTAAAGCAATAGGTAAAAAAGCAAATAAAAATATAAGACTACTAAAAATCAAACCTATTTACAATCTATCATCTGTTAAAGACTTATGCATCCGTTAAAAATTTGTTTTCAAGTCGTCGGTTATTTGAAAGACCAATCGTACAGATCGAGCTCAATACAGCATGCCTTTAGTAAATCGATACTTCCTCTAATGTCTTCTTTGTTGGCCATTTCGACGGATTGGTGTAAATGTCTAGTTGGAATGGATACGGCACCCGCAATTGAGCCACCGTCTGTCATCTGCTGTATTCCTGCTGTGTCTGTTCCTCCGGCAGTCAAAATTTCTGGTTGCCAGGTTATCTTGTGCTTTTCTGCAACCTGTTTCATATATGCCACCATTCTATAATCACATATGGTCCTGGAGTCCATAATTTTTATAGCGGTACCCTTGCCAAGGGATGTTATCTTTTCGTGTTTAGCTGCACCAGGACAATCAAAGGCAATTGTCGTGTCTAGCCCAAAACCCCAATCCGGTTGAATGTTTTGCGCCGAGGTGTTCGCCCCCCTCAAGCCAACCTCCTCTTGCACGGTAAACACACCGTAGATGTCGTAAGGCACTTCAGTATCTTTCAGCTCCTTCAGCATCTCGATAAGCACAAAAACAGCTAATCTATTATCTAATGACTTCGAGTTGACACAGTCGCCCATTTCTATAAGGTCTCGCTGCCTGGTAACGGGTGTGCCAATTTCAACGAATTTTTCTACCTCATCCTTTTTCATTCCAAGGTCAATAAAATAATCTGAATTCTTGGCCAGTTTATTTCTTTCTTCTGGCGTCATTACATGGATCGGCTTAGAACTCATAACGCCAATAAGATCTTTTTTCCCGTGTACAATTACTCTTTGCGCTGTATGGGTTTTAGGATCAAATCCTCCAAGGGTATGAAACCTCAGGAAGCCGTCATCGTCAATGTGCGTTACAATAAACCCTATTTCGTCCATATGAGCCCCAATCATCACCCGCTTGTCGCTTTTGCCTTTTTTAATCGCGGAAACATTCCCCATGTTATCCACCTCAATGGCGTCTACATAAGGTTCTACTTCTTTTATCACGAGCTCTCGGACCTTTTGCTCAAAACCCGGAGCACCCGGAGTTCGACAAATCTTACTTAAAAGGTTAATATTGATTGACATAATTAATCTTCTTTTGAATTTAAAACTATGGGTTAAATATAGCTTAGCTTAAGCATATTCGTTGACCCTTTTTCTTCAATTGGTATACTGGCCGTGTTAAGAATGATGTCGCCATCTTTTACGTGTCTGTCTTTCTTTAACATGTACTTGATGTCCGCAATTGTGTGATCAGTGCTCACCATTTTATCATAATAAAAACACTCCACACCCCAGACCATATTCATCATGGACAGCAAAAATTTATTTCCGGAAAATACAAAAATGGGTGCCAAAGGCCGTTGGCTAGAAATCTTGAATGCTGTATATCCAGAATGCGTCATCGTGATGATTCCTTTTGCATCAACACGATTAGCTAGCCTGCATGCATTGAAGCAAATTGAATCTGTTATGAATCTTTCCTGGTTTTTTTCCGGGATTCGTTCATGATGATATAGAGCTTCGTAGCCTTCTTCTACTTCTTCTATGATTTTCACCATGCAATCAATCACTTTTAAAGGATGCTTTCCAACAGAAGTTTCACCGGAAAGCATTACGGCGTCTACTCCGTCCATAACCGCGTTGCCAACATCACTAACTTCCGCTCTTGTTGGAACAGGATTGTCTATCATCGTCTCCATCATTTGAGTGGCAATAATCACCGGTTTCGCGTGAGCCATGCATTTCTGAACAATTTGCTTTTGTAATACCGGAACCTGCTGCATCGGAATTTCTACACCCAAGTCGCCTCGAGCCACCATTACCGCATCAGCAACCATAATGATGTCGTCTATGTTTTCAATTGCTTGTGGTTTTTCAATTTTTGCAACAACTCTTGCTAAGGAGTGCTCCTTTTTTATGATGCTCTTTAATTCAATAATATCTCTTGCGCTTCTAACAAAAGAGAGCCCTATCCAGTCCACCCCTAATTCTAATGCCGAATCTAAATCTGCTTCGTCTTTTTCAGTTAGGCTTGGCAATGAAATTAAAGTGTTAGGTAGGTTAACGCCCTTGTTGGAGCTTAAAACGCCTCCAACAAGAACTTTAGTTTCGACTTCGTCAACCTCATTACTCTTGACAACTTCTAACCTCAGCTTACCGTCGTCTAATAAAATCTGCTCTCCTGGTTTTACGTCTGTTGGCAGCTGACCATAATTCATGTAGGCTTCTTTATTTGTCCCCAGAATTTCCCGGTTAACCAGCTTAAACGATTCGCCTTCTTTAAGCTCGCTATTTTCCTTCATCTCGCCAACCCGCAGTTTGGGTCCTTGCAAGTCCGCCATTAATGCAGTGTGGGTTTCTAATTCTTCGTCCAATTCTCGTACAAGCTCTACCACCTTTTTGTGGTCTTCATGTTTGCCATGTGAGAAGTTCAACCGGCAAACATTTACTCCTCGTAGAATAAGCTGTTTCAGCTGCTCTTTACTGCTCGTTGCCGGCCCAATTGTGGCAACAATTTTAGTCTTTCTATTCATTCATTAAAATAT
>JABJPZ010000038.1 GCA_018663635.1 Crocinitomicaceae bacterium | reverse complement strand
TAAATTGTTGGATTCGTCTTTCAACATGAATCAAATCTTCTATTTGATGTAAAAACCATTTATCGATTTTTGTTTTTTCACGAATTGTTTTAAATGGTATTCCAAGTTTAATTGCATCGTAGATATGGAATAATCTATTCCAACTTGGGAACTCCAAACTATGCAAAATTTCATTTTGATTTCTCAACTCTCGGCCATCAGCACCTAAACCGTTTCTTCCAATTTCCAGAGATTGACAAGCTTTTTGCAAAGCTTCCTGAAATGACCTGCCGATTCCCATAACTTCACCAACAGATTTCATTTGCAAACCGAGTGTGCGATCTGAGCCTTTGAACTTATCAAAATTCCACCTAGGTATTTTAACAATAACGTAATCTAAAGTTGGTTCAAAATACGCTGAAGTAGATTTGGTAATTTGATTGTCCAGCTCATCTAAGTGGTATCCAATGGCTAATTTAGATGCTATTTTAGCAATTGGGTAACCAGTAGCCTTCGAAGCCAAGGCAGATGACCTTGAGACTCTGGGATTAATCTCAATGGCTATAATTTCTTCTTTTTCATCATCACTAACAGCGAACTGTACATTACAACCCCCTGCAAAATCACCGATTGATCGCATCATATCAATCGCCATATCTCTCATTTTTTGATACGTTTTATCCGATAAGGTCATCGCAGGTGCAACCGTAATGGAATCACCCGTATGAATACCCATGGGGTCAAAATTCTCTATCGAACAAATGATGACCACATTGTCATTTTTATCACGAAGCAATTCCAACTCAAATTCTTTCCATCCCAACAATGCCTTATCAATCATAACTTCATGAATCGGAGACTTATGCAGGCCATCATTCAATGCTTGATCAAAATCTTCCTCATTACGAACAAATGAAGCACCGGACCCTCCTAATGTAAAAGATGCCCTAATGCACATTGGATAACCAAATTCTTGCGCAATTTCTTTACCTTCTAGAAAAGATTTAGCCGTTTTTTGAGGAGCCATCGGAATACCCATTTCTAACATTAAGTTTCTAAAAGCTTCCCTGTTTTCTGTGATTTCAATGGCTGCAATATCAACACCAATCATCTTGACATCAAATTCCTCCCAAATACCCATCTCATCGCATTTCATTGCCAAGTTTAACCCTGTTTGTCCACCCATTGTTGGTAAGACTGCATCTATTTTATGCTTCTCGAGTATTTCTATTATCGAATTGGGTTCTAGAGGTTTCAAATAGACATTATCCGCGACCACTTTATCCGTCATGATCGTAGCTGGATTAGAATTGATTAAAGTAACCTCAATTCCTTCATCTCGAAGTGATCTTGAGGCCTGTGAGCCTGCATAATCAAATTCACAAGCCTGACCAATCACAATTGGACCGCTTCCTATTATCAATACCGATTTGATACTGTTATCTCTAGGCATAACACGAAATATTTAAAGGATGTAGCACTCGATTTAACTTAGATCGAATTAGATTAACTAATGAAATAGTGCTTGAATTCATTAGGCCACAAAGTTAGTTTACCTTTCGTTTAATGCCCTATTTTATCAAAATAAAATGACATGATTTATCAACAATTCCGTCGAGTGATTAACCAATCCAAGAAATTTTATTGGTTAAAAATGCAGAACGCAATATTAATTCTACATTTAAAGTCTTAAAACAATTGTAAAAATGGCGCTGCTAAGCTCTGATAAATCACGGTATTTCGAAATTCAGTACCTAAATTCAAAAAAATCCATTATCCCTTTCATTGGCTCTTTTGGTAAAGACTTGAAAAAGGTTAGAATATTAGAAATTGGAAGTGCTGAAGGTGGAGTTTTAAAAGCATTTACCGACATGGGTTGTACGTGTCTAGGCATAGAATTAAATCCATCCAGGGTAGATTCAGCGAATGAATTTCTAAAAGATGAAATAGCGGCAGGACTCATTCGCTTCAGTGCTAAAAACATCTATGATATTGAAAAAAATGAAGTTTCTGAAAAGTTTGACTTAATCATATTAAAAGATGTAATTGAACACATTCACGACCATGAAAGGTTTATGAAAGAGGTGGAACGGTTTTTAAACCCGACAGGCCAAATTTTCTTTGGCTTTCCATCTTGGAGAATGCCGTTTGGCGGTCATCAGCAAATTGCGAAATCAAAATTGGCTTCTAAAATGCCTTACTATCATATTCTACCCAGATTTATCTATAAAGGAATTCTGAAGGCATGTAAAGAAAACGAGTCGATTATTAATGAATTGATGGAAATCAAAACGACACGAATTTCTACCCTGCGTTTTGAGCGCTTATGTAAAAAAAACAACTACAAAATTTCAAAAAGAATCAAATACTTTATTGCGCCCATCTATGAATACAAATTCGGATATAAATCGAAAAAACTTTGGAATTGGATTGGTATTATCCCATGGTTTAACGATTTTTTCACCTTCCAATCGTATTATCTGATTAAAAAGAAGTAAGTCGAGATGCGCCATAGCCAAGCTCATTTTTAATTAACAACTTAGCTAAATTTAAACACAATACTGAATTTCTCAGGTTGCTTAGGCTTGTGTTGTTGGACCTCCAAAATTTAACGGAATGGCAGTTCCTCTTGGATCATCATCTTTGATTGAGCCGTGTGCACTTTCGTATTTTTGGATATTATCTTGCAAAGCCCTCATCATTCTTTTAGCATGTTGGGGCGTCATTATGATTCTTGAATGAACCCGCGCTTTCGGCATACCAGGCATGATTCGAATAAAATCACTTACAAATTCACTAGGTGAATGTGTGATAATTGCAAGATTAGAATACGTTCCCTCCGCAATTTCTTCAGATAGCTCAATATTCAATTGATTTTTATTCTCTTCACTCATTTTATTAATTATTAAAAAAGGCTCTCTAATTAGTCCATAGACCATTTAGAGAGCCTTTAAATATTTATTATCCTTCTACAACAGTAGCCTCGGAAGCTCCAACAAGTTGCTCATATTCAGCTCGAGAGCCAACTATAACATCTTGCCAGATTCTCATTCCAGTACCAGCAGGAATCTTATGTCCAACAATAACGTTTTCTTTCAAGCCTCTTAAACCATCTACCTTACCAGCAATTGCTGCCTCATTAAGAACCTTTGTTGTTTCTTGGAACGAAGCCGCGGAAATAAAACTATCGGTTTGTAGCGAAGCACGGGTTATACCTTGTAAGATTGGCTTAGACGTTGCAGGAATTGCATCTCTTGCATCGACAAGACCTTTATCTTTTCTTTTCAACACCGAGTTCTCATCTCTTAGCTTTCTAGCAGAAATTATTTGTCCTGAATTTAAATTTTCAGAATCACCTGATTCTATCACCACTTTTTTACCCCACAGCTCATCGTTTTCTTCCATGAAATCGAATTTGTTCACTGCCTGCTTTTCTAGGAATTTAGTATCACCTGGGTCAACAATTTCAACTTTACGCATCATTTGCCGAACAATTACCTCAAAATGCTTATCGTTAATTTTAACTCCTTGCAATCGGTAAACTTCCTGGATTTCATTTACTAAATATTCTTGAACTGCAGTAGGTCCTTTAATTTCTAGTATATCCTGTGGAGTAGTTGCACCATCTGAAAGTGACTGTCCCGCTCTTACAAAATCATTTTCTTGAACTAATATGTGTTTTGCCAAGGACACCAAGTATTTCTTAACATCACCATTTTTAGATTCAATAATAATTTCTCTGTTACCTCTTTTAATTTTACCGAAAGAAACAATTCCTTCGACAGCAGCAACCACAGCTGGATTTGAAGGGTTTCTAGCTTCGAAAAGCTCCGTAACTCTTGGTAGACCTCCAGTAATATCGCCCGTTTTACCGGCAACACGAGGAATCTTCACAAGAATATCTCCTTGTCCAATTTTGTCTCCTTCATTAATCATTATGTGAGCAGAAACTGGCAAATTATAAGTCCTCAACGTTTCATCTTTACCTGTGGTAATTCGAATCATTGGATTCTTTTTCTTATCCTTAGTTTCAATAATTACTTTTTCGTGGAAACCCGTTTGTTCATCAATCTCTTCCCGATAAGTAATTCCTTCTTCGACATTATCAAAAGCAACTTTACCGTCTACTTCCGATAAAATAACAGCGTTATATGGATCCCATTTACAAACAATGTCTCCTTTTTTAATTTTTCTTTTCCCTTTTACTAGGATTTCAGAACCATAAGGAATATTATTCGTCGTGATAATTGCGCCTGTCTTTTCATCGATGATTCGCATTTCAGCAGCTCGACCAATTACCGCTTCTTTTACCGTTCCATCTGCTTCTTTCTTGGTAACCGTTCTTAATTCATCAATTTCAATCTTACCATCGTATTTTGCAACAATACTGCTATCATCTGCAATATTAGAAGCCGTACCACCTACGTGGAAAGTTCTCAACGTTAACTGAGTACCAGGTTCACCAATGGATTGTGCTGCGATTACACCAACTGTTTCTCCAATATCAACCATTCGACCTGAAGCAAGGTTTCTACCATAACATTTGGCACAAACACCTCTTCTTTGTTCACAAGTTAATACAGATCGAATTTCAACTTCTTCAATTTTCCCATTTTCAACCTTACTGGCGTGGGTTTCATTGAATTCATCACCTGCTGCAATAATTAAATCATCCGTTTCAGGAACGAAAACATCATGAACAGATGTTCTTCCTAAAATTCTTTCGAATAACGGTTCAACAATCTCTTCATTTTTCTTAAGTGGCACAGCTATTAAGCCTCTTAAAGTGCCACAATCAGATCCTGTGATAATCACGTCTTGAGAAACATCTACAAGTCTTCTGGTTAAATACCCAGCATCAGCCGTTTTAAGCGCAGTATCCGCAAGTCCTTTACGAGCACCGTGTGTCGAAATAAAATATTCTAAAACTGACAATCCCTCTTTAAAATTCGCAAGAATTGGATTTTCAATAATTTCCTGACCTCCAGATGAACCTGACTTTCTTGGCTTTGCCATCAAACCCCTCATTCCTGAAAGTTGTCGAATTTGCTCTTTAGAACCCCTAGCACCCGAATCAAACATCATATAAATAGAGTTGAAACCTTGCTGGTCATTTTTTAATTGAGTCATCAAATCATGAGTCAATCTAGAATTTGTGTGTGTCCAGATATCAATTATTTGGTTATATCTTTCATTGTTAGTGATGAGACCCATATTATAATTCATCATCACTTCTTCCACTTCTCCAGTTGCTTTCGAAACCATCAGATCCTTCTTCTCCGGAATAATAATATCATCCAAGTTGAATGACAAACCTCCTTTAAAAGCATTGTAATAACCCAGCTCTTTAATATCGTCTAGGAAACTCGCAGTTCTGGCTACGCCAGAAACTTTTAAAATCTGTCCAATAATGTCTCTAAGTGCCTTTTTCGTTAATACTTCGTTGATGAATCCTGCTTCTTCTGGAACAACCTCATTGAATAATACTCGACCACAAGTAGTTTCCACAAATGTATCCACCAATTCGCCTGCTTCATTAAGGTCTTTAGTCTTCACCTTAATTCCTGCGTGCAAATCAAGAACGCCCTCATTGTAGGCAATATTAACTTCACTAGGAGAATAAAAAGTCATTCCTTCACCGCTCACTTTGTGATTTTTGTCACTTGTTCTGAGCTTTGTAATGTAATACAAACCAAGTACCATATCTTGAGAAGGCACTGCAATTGGTGCTCCATTCGCCGGATTTAAAATATTATGAGAAGCAAGCATCAAAATTTGAGCTTCTAAAACAGCTGCATGTCCAAGAGGTAAATGCACCGCCATCTGATCTCCATCAAAATCCGCGTTAAACGCAGTACATACAAGCGGGTGTAATTGTATTGCTTTTCCCTCAATCAACTTAGGTTGGAAAGACTGAATTCCAAGTCTGTGAAGTGTTGGAGCCCTATTTAATAATACAGGATGCCCTTTCAAAACATTTTCCAAAATATCCCAAACAACAGGCTCTTTTCGGTCTACTATTTTCTTAGCAGATTTAACTGTTTTCACAATTCCCCTTTCAATCATTTTTCGGATGATGAATGGTTTGTACAACTCAGCAGCCATTCCTTTGGGAAGACCGCATTCATGCAATTTTAATGTTGGTCCAACGACAATAACCGAACGAGCAGAATAATCTACCCTTTTTCCTAACAAGTTCTGTCTGAATCGACCTTGCTTTCCTTTTAAAGAATCTGATAAAGACTTGAGTGGCCTATTTGCCTCTGTTTTTACTGCAGATGATTTTCTAGAATTATCGAAAAGAGAATCTACGGCTTCCTGTAACATTCTTTTTTCATTTCTCAGAATTACTTCAGGTGCCTTAATTTCAATCAATCTTTTCAATCGATTGTTTCTGATAATCACTCTTCTGTAGAGGTCATTCAAATCAGATGTTGCAAATCTTCCTCCATCCAATGGAACCAATGGCCTAAGTTCTGGTGGTATAACAGGAACCACCTTAATAATCATCCATTCTGGATTGTTTTGGATTCTTTTTTGCGAATCTCTCATAGCTTCAACAACCTGCAAACGCTTAAGCGCTTCGTTCTTTCTTTGTTGTGAAGTTTCTGTATGCGCTTTATGTCTTAAATCGTAAGATAAAGTATCTAAATCTAAACGCTTCAATAAATCATGAAGGGCTTCTGCACCCATTTTCGCGATGAATTTTTCGGGATCAGTATCATCTAAATACTGATTCTCTTTAGGCAGCGCATCTAAAATGTCTAAATACTCGTCTTCCGTTAAATAATCTAAAACCAAATGTGGTTCACCTTCAGCATTTACAGCTGGTCCTGGTTGAATAACTACATATCGTTCATAGTAAATTATTTGATCTAATTTCTTCGTAGGAAGACCTAACAAGTATCCAATCTTATTGGGAAGAGACCTGAAATACCAAATATGAGCAACTGGGACTACAAGCGAAATATGCCCAATTCTTTCTCTTCTTACCTTCTTTTCAGTTACCTCAACACCACATCGATCACACACAATGCCTTTGTATCGAATTCTTTTGTATTTACCACAATGACATTCGTAATCCTTAACAGGCCCGAAAATTCTCTCACAGAACAAACCATCTCTTTCAGGCTTATATGTTCGGTAATTAATTGTTTCGGGTTTAAGCACTTCACCATGTGATTTTTCCAAAATCATCTCTGGGGAAGACAATGAAATAGTAATTGTTTTGAAGTTACTATTCTGCTTTTTTTCTTTAATGTAAGCCATATTTTTAACTATTGCGAGTATTATAACATCCGAATCCGGTTCAGCCGGATTCGGAATAAAAATGATCTATTATTCTAATGTTACGTTCAATCCTAAGCCATTCAATTCATGTAACAATACATTGAATGATTCCGGAATTCCTGGAGTTGGAAGATTATCTCCCTTTACAATTGCTTCATAAGCTTTTGCTCTTCCAAGAACGTCATCCGATTTTATAGTAAGAATCTCCTGAAGAATATTGGCTGCTCCAAATGCTTCAAGCGCCCATACTTCCATCTCACCAAAACGCTGACCACCAAATTGGGCTTTACCACCTAACGGTTGCTGAGTTATCAATGAATATGGTCCAATTGACCTTGCGTGCATTTTATCGTCAACCATGTGACTTAACTTAATCATATAGATAACCCCAACTGTTGCAGGTTGATCAAATCGTTGACCCGTACCACCATCGTATAAATAGGTTTTTCCGTATCTAGGCAGTCCTGCATCGTCTGTTTCCTTATTGATGCTATCAATCGAAGCTCCATCAAAAATAGGTGTTGCATAAGTCTTACCTAAGTTCAAACCTGCCCAACCAAGAACCGTTTCATAAATTTGTCCCAAATTCATTCTGGAAGGAACTCCAAGTGGATTGAGAACAATATCAACTGGCGTACCATCTTCCAGGAAAGGCATATCTTCAGCCCTAACAATCTTGGCTACAATACCTTTATTTCCATGACGCCCTGCCATTTTATCACCCACTTTTAATTTACGCTTTTTGGCTATGTAAACTTTAGCCAATTTGACTATTCCGTTTGGAAGTTCATCGCCTACCGTAATGTGGAATTTCTTTCTTTTATAGATACCAAGTACATCCTGATACTTGATGTTATAATTATGTAAAAGTCTACTAATTAGACCATTCACATCATCATTTTTAGTCCAAGAATTAGGGGAAACAATGGTGTAATCCAATGCCATTAAATTCTTATTTGAGAATTTAATTCCTTTCTTAATAATTTCTTCTTTGAAATTATTATTGACTCCTGCAGACTTCTCAGCACCTAAAACTTCCAAAAGTTTTTCAACAAGAACACCTTTAAGAGCTAATGCTTCTTTTTCGTATTCTTTGTCTAATAATTCAAGTGCAGGCTTATCTTGTGCTTTAGCTTTTCTATCCTTAATTGCTCTTGAGAACAACTTCTTGTTAATAACAACTCCTCTCAAAGAAGGAGAAGCTTTCAAGGAAGCATCTTTAACATCACCAGCTTTATCTCCAAAAATGGCTCTAAGCAATTTTTCTTCAGGTGAAGGATCAGTTTCTCCTTTCGGTGTTATTTTACCAATAAGAATATCTCCTTCTTTAATCTCCGCACCAACTCTTATGATTCCATTTTCATCAAGGTCTTTCGTTGCTTCTTCAGAAACATTGGGAATATCAGCAGTCAATTCTTCTAATCCTCTTTTCGTATCTCTTACTTCTAACGTGTATTCATCGATATGTATCGAAGTATAGATGTCTTCCTTAACTACTTTTTCAGAAATTACAATCGCATCTTCAAAGTTATATCCCTTCCAAGGCATAAACGCAACCTTCAGGTTTTGACCTAATGCTAGCTCGCCTCTGTCTGTTGCATAACC
>JABJPZ010000037.1 GCA_018663635.1 Crocinitomicaceae bacterium | reverse complement strand
TTATAGTGCAGGCCCATTTTGCGATAATGCTACTGCAATTACAATGACTGCAATGGATGCTGGAGGAGTATGGTCTGGCACAGGAATAACGGATGGAACATTAGGGACTTTTGATCCAATTGTTGCTGGGGCCGGAACCCACGCTGTTACTTATACTATTTCTGGGGCTTGCGGTGACTCTGACACAGAAGATATTACTGTTCTTGCACAACAAGATGCAACTATCACCCCGGTTGGTCCATTTTGTGAGCTTGATCCTTCAATATCGCTTACAGGAGTCGATCCTGGTGGAATTTGGAGTGGTTCAGGAGTAACGGATCCAACCTTGGGCACTTTTGACCCTCTTATTGCTGGACCTGGAGTTCATACGGTATCATACAATATATCAGGAACATGTGGAGACTTGAAAACTTACGATATTACGGTTAACCAAAACATGGATGCTACGATCTCTCCCGCTGGTCCCTATTGTCTTGGTGAACCATCTGTAAATCTAAATTCCGTTGATCCTGGAGGCTCTTGGAGTGGAACAGGAATCACTGATCCTATTCTAGGTAGCTTCGACCCAGGTACTGCTGGGGTAGGAAATTGGACAATAACCTATTCAATAAGTGGTATGTGTGGAGATTTGCAAACGACAGAAATTAACATTGTCCCTAACACCTTATCAACGATTGATGTGGTAGGGCCATTTTGCATCGATGATGCTTCTGTAAACATGACTGCTGCTAACCCAGGAGGGACATGGTCTGGTCCAGGGATAACCGACTCTGTTATAGGAACGTTTGATCCTCTAGTAGCTGGCGCAGGAGCTTCACCTGTAGTTTGTATGATTCCGGGAGGTTGTGGGTCATCGGATACAATTGATGTAATAGTAAACCCTCTTCCTGTTGTGACTTTCGCCGTAGACCAATCTTCAGGTTGTGAGCCACTACTGGTTAATTTTAGCAATTCATCTTCTGGCTCGGTTAGCTGTTTTTGGGATTTTGGTAGTGAGGGAACATCCACGGATTGTCTAGGCCCTTCCATCAGTTATTCTGTCGGAAGCTATGATGTTTCGTTGACGATAACAGATGCTAATGGGTGTGTCAATACGTTGGATTCTTTGAATATGATTAATTCATACGCCTATCCGAATGCTGATTTCAGTTTTGGACCGCAGCCTACTACTATCCTTAATGCGGATATTGAGTTTACAAATATGAGTTCAGGAGGTGCTAATTATGTTTGGGATTTTTCAGGATTAGGTCAATCTATGTCGTTTGAGGATTCTTTTACATTCCCGGATACAGGGGTTTATATTGTAGAGTTGTTAGTTACTTCACCGGAAGGTTGTTCAGATTCAATTTCATACCCACTTGTAATCGGTCCTGAGTTAATCGTTTTTACACCAAATGCTTTCACACCAGATGGTGATACTCGAAACGATGTATTTATGCCAAGTGTGCTTGGTTATGTTCCGTCATCTTATCAATTTTTGGTTTTTAACAGGTGGGGAGAAGTCATTTTTCAATCTCAATATGCCAATGTTGGGTGGGATGGAACTGTTAATGGCGTTCAGGCACCGAACGATGTATATGTTTGGAAACTTTCACTTCGTTCTGAAGCTACAAACCTGGATTACTCTTACAAAGGACATGTAACTCTTGTCCGTTAGGTTTTATAAAAATACTCCTAATTAAAAAGAGCCGCATTGCGGCTCTTTTTAATTATTGTGATTCGTCTGGGGCTCGAACCCAGGACCACCTCCTTAAAAGGGAGGTGCTCTACCAACTGAGCTAACGAATCATTGCTTCGTAAAAGCGAGTGCAAATATATATTCATTTTGCAGATTTGCAAAAGGTTGAGAGGAAAATTGGAATATTGTAATTTTAAAGCGCTCGCAAGTTGATTATTCTACTATTGGACATCTTTCAAATTCAGCTTCTTGATCAAACAGATACCGGTAAGTTCCGAGGGTTCTAAATTTCTGAGCTCCAAGATTTTCACATACTTTAATCATCTTTGGATTGAAGTCGCCAATCCAAGTCATAATGGTCTCATTGTATCTATTTAAGGATACAATATTGTCTTCTGACCATTTGATCATTGCGCCTTCTATTCCTTTACCTTGAAATTCTTTAATTACTCCAAAGACAATGCCCACCATGGTTTTTGGAGTCTTTCTTTTTAAATGATACCAGACTTTTAGTTTATTCCACCAATTCAGTTTTCCATCTACAAATTTGAATATTTCATTTAGCTCAGGAATGTTCACGTAGAAAGCGATTGGCTCGTTTTTATGAAAAACAAATACTACAATATCAGGATCCATTATTGGTTTTAATGCACGAACAATTTTCAGCGCGATATTTGCGGGCATTTCTTTAAAATTATCGTGACCTCCCCAAGCACCGTTGTACACAGATCTGAAATTAGTTGCAATTGTTTCTGGACTCATCTTTCGAACGTTTGATATTCTGTAATTTGGATCTGCGTTCATTTGATTATATTTCCTAACGAAAACGGGCTGCGCCGGAACATATAAATCGCGCTTAAAAATATATTGATAATAATATAG
>JABJPZ010000036.1 GCA_018663635.1 Crocinitomicaceae bacterium | reverse complement strand
TCTTATTTTGCATCTGAGTTTTGATTCATTAACCTTCTAATTATCGTTTAATTAGATTATGCGAATAGTAGGTTAGGATCTACATTGTAACATGTAGGAATTAGCACATAAATTATAGGTCTAACTCATATTTTGTGCTAATCTCGAGTGCCCTCAACAGGGAACTCTTTATCAACAAGTTCTTGGGGTTACTGAAGAAATAGACACAAGGAATGAAGCTGAAGGAGTTCATCGTTGTACTTTTTAATCAGCTCTTTAATCCTGTCTTTATCGTCATTCACCTATAGTCGTGTTGCTTACTGTAAAAGTAGTTTAAATCTAATCTGAATCCGAATTGTGGAATTTTCCATGGAAGCACTTAATTTCAATTCTGTTTGCAAAAAAGTGTATTGCAGCAAAAAGCCCGAAGATTTTGATACTCTCCGGGCTTCTCTAATCCCACAGCCATATGGGCTTCTCTTAAGTGCGGTCTGGACGGGACTCGAACCCGCGACCCCCTGCGTGACAGGCAGGTATTCTAACCAACTGAACTACCAGACCAAATTTCCAAGTCTTTCAACCGCTAGCGATAGCTAGCCTTAATGGAAATCGTATTCCGTTCAAACGGACGACAAAATTAGTAGAATTTTCTTCCCTTGCAAAGTTGTTGTATAAAAAGATAGATATTTTATTCGCCTTTCACCATTTTCCACTGTTCTGAAGTAAGTTTTCCGAATAACGAGATACCAGTAGCTCCGCCTTTTAAAGCGCCATCAATGGCCTCCTTCAGTACTAATTCATTTTCGATATCAGGCATATAGATGCCAGATAAGATTGGTATTCTGCCTTCTAATTTATTTACTCCTTCACGGGTGGCATCCTCTATCCACGAAATTTCCTTTTCGTAAAAAGCGTGATAGACCATCGGGAAAATTCGGTCAAGATTCCAACTAATCCAATCTTGTCTCACTAATTTTTTAGCGATTGGCGGAGTAGGGAATACTGCTGCTGAAATAGGCTTTTCATTTTTGTGTGCGATTGCTGCAAGCTCATTTACAAGAGATGTTACTTGTTGGTATCGAAAATTGATCCAACTGGTGTCTGCAGATGGGTCTGCTAATTTTAAGGGATCATTACTAGATTCTTTTTGAAAGGCGGCTCGGCATGTTTCGCAATAACAGTAATCAAATTCAGGTAATTCTTCGTTTTGAATTAGATTGTATTTTTCCCAAAGAGCAACGGGGAGAATAACATCGCAGTATCGAACATAGTCTAAGTGGATGCCATCTATGTAATCTTTTTGAGACAGTTTACGTATTTCATCCTTCAGAAAACTTCTGACCTCTTTATTGGTAGGACACAACCAGCGATAGTAAGAAACATATGGCGGATTGTCGAAGCAGGACTCACCATTTCTGTTGATACTATACCAGTCTGCGTGATTTTTCATAATGTATTCGTCGCCTCTGTTGAGGGTCCAAAGCCAAATATGTGCTTGCAGTCCTTCTGCCTTAGCAGCCCGAAACATGGATTCATTATCTCCGCCAATGAGAACCCCAGTGAGTCCATTTTTAGCGAGTGTTTTGAACTGTGCTTTTAGCGTTGCTGCCTCGGTATCTGCTGTTCCATGTAACCACATCCATTTTTCAATTTCAGGTGCTTCAATAGTTGTAGTTTTTATTGACTTAGGTACTTGTTTATTTTGGCAAGAAAGAAAAACAAGCAGAATTAGGCTCGTGGTGGTGATTTTGATTTTCATTGATTACTTGTTTTCCAAATTTTACTATCGCGCTGAATGTGCCATGTCCACTCCGTATCGGTTGCGCAAATTTCAAAGTCATCTTCCTTAATGATAAGCTCAATTTTATACAGTTTGCTATCAAGGGTGATTTCAGTGGCGATATCCTCCTTAGGCACTCCATTCTTCTCCAAATAATGGGTCTGTTTATAATACAACTCATGCAAGGCGATTCTAATCGCCGCATCACTCGGTCGTTTCGCAGTTTTACTGCCAACAGAATCGTTGAAAAAGAGGTAACCCCAATTTTCAGGATAATGCATATTTATTATTCCTTGAGGACTCCACACCCAATTGTGTTCAGGTAATTGTACGCCTGCTATATTTTTCACTTTTTCGTATTCATTAGATACGATTTCCATGTCATATTGAACTCTTGAAAAATTAATTCGCCAAGAATTTTCAACTGCAGGTACATTGCCAAAGACTTTTAGGGGTAGAGCCATTTCTATGCACCACAAGGAATCCAAATCATTGGGGTTATTCAAGGTCCCATAAGTTGAAATGCTCGATTGCATTCCATTGGCTGTCCAATCCATAATTAATGGACCACCGTTTCTATAGGGTTTAATGAGCATTAGGTCTAAAATAGTATTGAATAAATTCACCTCAATTTCCATGTAATTATGGTTGTCACTGTCTGGATCGATAAATACCTCAAAATCATTATCTCGATAAATGATATCATCGTGATTTTTTAGCGTGGCCCATAGATGCTCTTCTTCCAGAACAGCAAATAAATACAAGTTACTCGTGTCCCAAAGCATTTTAAACTTGGTTGAATAGTAAGGTTTGACACTTTTTTCTCCTTCTATATCAATAAATTTTTCAGACCAATTGGCTATTTCCCAAGCAGATTCTATTGCTTGCCCATCAATGGTAATATCCTGGTTGATTTGCAAGCAATTGTAAACCTTGGGTAAAGAGGATTGCGCCAAGCTCTGCGCGCAATAAAACCCAACAATGAGGAATGTGAACAGCTTCATTGTTGGCTAAATTAACACTTAGTTTTTGCTGTTAGCTCATTTAGCAATAAAGCTTGTGTAAGGAGATTACATTTTGTGAATAACTACTCGCTATTTATTTGGAATGATTCTAAATACTATCTAATTTTACGTTCAAATTATGGAAGCAGTTAACGTAGTAATAGCAGATTCAAGCGAATTAATCAGAATTGGTCTTAAAGCTATTTTTGTGCAAAGTGAAATCATTTCAATTGTAGGTGAAGCGAATAGTAATAACGAATTAAAAGAATTAGCGACATCCCGTAAGCCCGATATCATTATAGTTGATTATACGTCAAAAGATTTTGATATTAGGGTAATTCCTGAAGTTTTACAACGTCTGCCTTCCGTTCGTTTTGTAGCAATAACGAAAGATCAATCTGCTCAAACAATTGTCGATGCCCTTAGGTCTGGTGTTACGAGCTATGTCAAAAAAGATTGTTCTGCTCAGGAAATAACAGAATCTGTTATTGAAACAGCAGCCGGTAAAAAATTCTTTTGTGGACAGATTTTAGAAAGAATACGCGAGGAAAAAATAAATGTTGATGATATTGATTTCGAGCAATTAAGTTGCGAACCTATTTCGCTTTCTGAAAGGGAGCAAGAAGTAATTAAAATGATTGCCGAAGGTTATACGAATGCTCAAATTGCAGAAAAAATATTTTTGAGTAATCACACGGTAAATACCCATAGAAAAAATATCATGAGAAAGCTTGGTGTTAACAACACTGCCGGAATAGTTATGTATGCTGTTAAAACTCAGCTTGTTAGTCCTAATAAATTCCTTTTTACAAGCACCATTTCATAGCCGTTCGGTAATTCAAATATAACGGTAGGAAATTTAAACCTTTCCAAAAGTAATTCACTGCTCATATTTGTCTTTAATAAATATGCAATTATGGATAAATTCAAAGTAGTATTTCTCGACGAAGACGGATTTTATGGCAGTATTTTTAAAGAACGCTTAGATTCAGATTTAGCTATTGATGTAGTGAATTATCATTCAGGATTAGCATTGATTGAAAAATTGCATGAAGTTCCAGATGTACTGGTCGTTAATCAGTCAATTCCAGATGTTACCCTGAGGGGATTAAGCGATTTGGTTAAACTTTACAATAAAGATGTGTCGATAATCTATCTCAATAGATCTAATTATATGCTCGATTCAGAAGTGATTAAAGAGTATAAATTATTTGCCCATAAATCATTGGCGAAAGACGAAAATACCGTTAGCAATCTAACGCAATTACTTCAAATTAAAAGGTTATCTAGTAATAAGTCCGAAGCGGCTTAAATCCAATTCGATTTCATTATACCACTTTTGGGGTATTGCTGAAATGCGTTCTCAATTTTAGCTTTGCCCTGTTATTTAAACTTAATCTAAATAAGGTATGGTGAAATTAGGGGCTTGCACAATGTTGATGTTGTTTTCAATTTCCTCCATTGCTGGAGTGTTAAAGGGAAAAGTAGTAGCAGAATGTGGGGCAGAAATGAACTATGTTGCTGTAGTAATTGGAGAAGCACGAAGTGGTTATTCTGATGAAGCAGGCAATATTTTTATAAAAGATATCCCTAATGGAACGTATAATGTGTCAATTACAACTTTAGGTTATGCTAAATTAGTGATTGCAGATGTGCACATTAATAATGCTGTAACGGATTTAGGATTATTGAAAATGGAGCCGATGATTACCATTATGGATCCATTCGAAATTGTATATATCAGACCGGGGTACAGCCATAATTATCATGGTTCATCCAATCTTGTACTTCAAGATGAATTACGCAGGGTTCAACCTCTTGGCAGCGAGGAAGTTTTAAAGAAAGTGGTTGGTGTTAATGTTGCGGGGGATATGGGCATATCCAATCGATTAAATGTAGGTATTAGAGGTTCTTATCCCAGGCGGTCCGAAAAAATATTATTGCTCGAAGATGGTATACCAATCGCTCCGGCTCCGTATTTGTCGCCGTCTGCTTATTATAATCCACCAACCGATAGGTTGGATGGAATAGTGATTGTGAAAGGAGCAGACGCACTTACTATGGGGCCCAACAACATGTATGGGGTGCTCAATTATATAACAAAAAAGCCTTCTTTAAAACCCGAGTTAAGTGTCGCTTTGGTTGGCGGAGAAAGGGGATATCAATCTCAATTTATAACCTATGGAGGAACATGGAATAATGTTGGCGCTGAGCTGCAAGTTCTGAATAAGGCTTTTGATGGCTTTCAAGACAATACGTCCTCTCGAATATTTAATGCAACAGGAAAGGTTTATGCTGACTTGGGAGAGCGATCGACGGCTTATGTTAAGTTTAATTTCCACCAGGAGAATGCACAAGCTACCTACAGTGGCCAGACGCCATTAACATTTAATCTAGATCCAAATCAAAATCCATTTGATGCAGATGATTTGTCTACTAAACGCTATGCGATAGATCTGATTTACAAGTATAAGTTAGGGCAAAATTCGGTTTTAACCTCTACGGCTTATGCTTCGCAGTTTAGTAGAGATTGGTGGAGACAAAATACGACCTTGCTAAATGCGTCTGCAGTGCGGTCTTATGTTGGGGAAGAAATTTATAATGCTAAATATGCGTATTTAAATAATGTTATTTCAAGTGACGATGATTATGTAAGGGTAGGAGTTGTATCTAATGGTAGAGAAAATACGAAAGCAAGAAACAGAGTATTTAGAGTAGCAGGCGTAAAAGAAGAAATCGAATGGAGTTATAGTATTTCGGAACAATTCAATGGAAAGCTAACCGTTGGATTGAACGCTCATACAGAGCAATTTTTAAATCAAGAAATAGTAGCTGATTCCAGTCGGTTTTCTAGAAGCGGAACGATTGTGAAAGATCAGAAATATACGCTTTCAGCAATCTCTGGTTTCATTAAAAATGACTTCATTGTTGGAAGATTAAGTATTGCGCCAACGATTCGTTATGAAGTGATTAACATGCGGAAATATAATCTGTTAGCTATTTCATCTGATCCTTTAAATGATGGGACAAATAATTACGGATCCGTTCTCAATACTTTTGGCCAGCTATTACCGGGAGTTTCTTTGAATTACGTTGTACTTGATACCAATCAAAATAAGTTTGAATTTTTTGGTGGTGGTTATAATGGTTATACCCCGCCTACTTCAAGTGTTGGCTTCGTTGGAATTAACGAAGAGGGTACTGTGGATACATCTCCTAGTGAGGAGTCAATTAATATTAAGGCTGAAACGAGTGCTAATTTTGAGTTAGGATTAAGAGGCTATGGACTCAAGGGAGCATTGCTTGGACAGGCAGCAGTTTTCCATAATAGAATTGACAATTACTATGCCGCAGGAAGAAAAGAAGCCTTCGAAACATTGGGTGCTGTTAGTATTCAGGGAATAGAATTCAATGCGAGCTATGATTTTGGTCAGCTAATTAAAAATAGAAATCATGAATTAATTGTTGGATTGGCTTACACTTTAATGAATTCAAAAATACTCAGTGGGAAGTTAAAAGATGCGGATTTGTTTAAAGCAAAGCATACAGAAGCAACTAAAATTGAATTGATTGATAAAATTAATTTGGAACGTACTGGCTACTCGGTATTCTTCGCTGGCGATAGCCTTGTAAACAGAAACTTAAATTATACTGATTTTGATCAGATAGAATCGATCGCGTTTGAATTTGGAGAAGGCAAAATTGCGAACAATTCGGCTCCATATGTACCTGCTCAAATTCTTTGCTTCAATTTTAATTACGGCTATAAAGGGATTAATTTAGGTCTTAGCTACAGTATGATAGGAGCACAGTATACGGAGTATCTTAATTTTAATAACGAAACTGCTGAGGGTGCTATTGGGAAATTAGATTTATTTAATGTGATTGATGCCAATGTCTCTTATGAAGTCACAAGTAAAAAGAGGCTGTTAAATGCAATGACTGTATTTGTAGCGGGTAAGAATTTACGTAATCAAATTTATAAAGCATCCAGGCTGCATAGAGTGTCATCTGGAATAATGCCTGGCGGTTTTCGACAGATAAATGCAGGAATTAAGTTTACTTTGTAAACATGATTTTAATTGCAGACAGTGGTTCAACTAAAACAGATTGGCGATTAATTGACCATTCAGGGGCTATTCAACAGGCCAAAACTCAGGGTCTAAATCCTTTTTTTAAAACATCTCAGGATTGCTTAACAACCTTTAAAAATGATTTGATTCCTCAATTTGGACAGGTTAATCTGGATTTGGTTAAAGAGATTTGGTTCTATGGTTCTGGCTGCTCAAGTGAGAAGAATTGTTCTGTTCTTAAGGTGGCGTTTGAAGCTATTTTCTTAAATGCTAACATCAATATTGAGCATGATCTTTTGGGTGCTGCAAGAGCTCTGTGTGGAGATAAGCCAGGTATCGCAGCTATACTAGGTACGGGTTCTAATTCTTGTTATTTTGATGGTCATGAAATCGTACGTAATGTCACCGCATTGGGTTATATTTTGGGAGATGAGGGTAGTGGTTCCAATATTGGAAAAAAGTTGATCAAAGATTTTCTCGATCAAGAACTGCCAACTACTATTAGAGATCGATTTGATGAGCACTTCGGATATAGTAAAGAGCAATTATTAGATGAGGTATATACCGGTGATTTACCCAATCGATTTTTAGCATCATTTGCAAAGTGGGTAATTGAATTAAAAAATCACGAAGAGTATGCTTTTGATTTGGTGAAGTCTTGTATGGAGTCCTTTCTCAATAAGCATATATTGAAATACGATCAACATAAGGAAGTTCCTCTGCATGTAGTTGGTTCAATCGGCTATTTTAACAAACCCTTACTTGAGAAATTGTGTAAAGAGAAATCAATTGTTCTTGGAACCGTTATCAGAACACCAAT
>JABJPZ010000035.1 GCA_018663635.1 Crocinitomicaceae bacterium | reverse complement strand
GACCTATAAAGGGTACGGTCATTACAAGCCTGCATATACCAACAAAACCAAAGAAGGACGATCAGCAAATAGAAGAATTGAAGTGAAAGTGCTTTCAAAAAAACGCAGCGATTTAACGAAGTTAGCGAATGAAGATTCTTTTGAAGAAGCCAAAGAGCTTTCGATATCTAAAATTTCAACCTACGACGTAGGTACAAGTATTATTCTGGATAAAGTCATTTTTGAGCCTGGTTTGTCAGAGCTTACCGAACCTAACTACGCACAATTAAATGAGCTTTTAGAAGTGTTAACTAAACACGCTTCCATCGCAATAGAACTTGGGGGGTTTACAGATAAATCAGGGATTCCTGAAAAAAACCTGCTACTATCAGAAGAAAGAGCCAAGGCAGTCTGGAATTATCTAACTGAACGCGGTATCGCTTCGGCTAGACTTTCACATCATGGCTACGGAGACGCTAAGCCTATTGCACCAAACAAATACAGGTGGGGAAGAGATAAAAACAGACGAATTGAAGTAAAATTAATCGCTTTATAAAAAAAGTTTATAATTATCTTAGCAGGAAACGGCTAGTATGACAGAGAAAATCAACGTTACAAATGCACCAAAGCCTATGGGGTTATATCCACACGCCAGAAAAGTCGGAAACCTGCTTTTCTTAAGTGGTGTTGGCCCTAGAGCTGCTGGTTCCGGTAGTGAGGAAGCCAATATACCAGGGTTGAAGTACGACAAAAATGGCAACTACGAAAATTTTGATTTCGAAGCCCAATGCCGATCTGTATTTGACAATGTTCGAGTCATTTTAGAGGAGGCAGGATCAAGTTGGGAAAAAATAGTAGACGTCACAACATTTCTTACAGACATGAAAAGAGACTTTAAAAGTTATAATAAAATTTATAGTGAATACTTTTCAAATAACCAACCTTGTAGAACTACTGTTGAGGTTAATGCCTTGCCCTCCCCTATCTCTATCGAATTAAAATGTATTGCTGTAATCGAGTAGTTTTTTTATTGAGTTTCGCCTCGTTGAGCCTTTCGACATATAATCTTCTTATCTTTTGAAAGAATTAAAATTTGTCCCCTTAATTTTAAAACATGATAAATAAATTACCACAAGATTTTCGACCACAAGGAAATGTAGAATTACATCAGTTACAATCATCCATTGTTTGGTTTGAAGATTCTATTTTTTATATCTATTCTCTACCAGACGTTGACCATACACTTGAACTCGCAATTGCTCAAACAAACTTGTTTAAAGGGCAATATGTCCAAGACGATACTAAATATGCGATGATTTGTGACGTCAGGGAAGCTAGGCCAATTCGAAAAGATGTTAGGGAGTATTATACTAGCCCTGATTCAACTAGCATGATTACCAAGTTTGCTTTTCTTATTGATTCTCCCTTTAGCAAAGTTGTCGCTAATTTTTTCATTACCATGAAAAAATCTCCTATAGATATAAAAATGTTTAACTCTGTTCAAGAAAGTATCGCCTGGTGTACTTTGAAATTAACCGATAATGAGTAAAGAATCCATAGATACAAGAATTTTAGAGGAATTGGCCAATTCCAATTCTAAAGAGAAAATTGCAGCACTACTTAAAGATCGCAATTATTCTTCTTCTACTAAAAACCTCATTTACAAAATTTCTAATAAGTCCAAACAAAATGTAGTTGATACTTCTTACGAATCAAGATTAATCGAAATGCAAATGGTTTTAATGAATTATGCGCAGCACAACTTTGATTCGGAAGTTGCGATATCCAGCGAAAGAGACATCTTTGATGCATTAGCATTAACAATTAACATTACAGGAGAAGAACTTCAAGATAGCTATGAACAAATTTTACAACAAGAACGTGATATTACAGGGAAAACAAGTGACTTAATTGAAGCTAATCGTGATTTAGAAGAATCTCTCGAAAAGCAACTGTTCTTAAAACAAGAACTGCATCATCGAGTAAAAAATAATCTTCAATTTATTGCTGGCTTATTAATATTGGAAGTTCAAGGATTGGATAATCCTGAATTAGAACGTATTCTCCTCGAAGTGCAAACAAAAATAATCAGCATAAGCAAACTGCACGATATAATGCTAAAGTCTGGCACTACAGACAAAGTTGAGTTCAACAGCTATGTAACTAATGTCGGTGAGATGCTGGTTAGCACGTCGGGATTGAAAGGATTAGTTAACATTTCAGGAGATCAATTTCACATGAGGATTGAATCTGCAAGTAGACTTGCCATTGTCTTGAATGAAATCATTACTAACAGCATTAAATACAGTTGGGAACCTAAATTAGAAAATCAAATAAATATTAAACTAGTATCAACCCCTAGCCATTTAGAATTGCACTATTCAGAAGGGGAATCTAATTTTGATTTCGTCTATGTAAACAAAGGAATGGGTTCAAAACTATACGACATGATTCTAATAAATCAATTAAAAGCAAAGAAAGAAGCTTGTCATTCGCATCCAAACTGTAATGTCTTTTCAATCCCAAAAAGCCTGATAGACTAAATTGCCCTGTCACGGGAACAGAACTTAATCATATGAAATTATTCTAACTGTGCTTTTGACGAAACAGTTCTATCGCACCAACAACATTGGGTTCATTAAATGGTTTAGTTATGTATGCCACCGGATTTGTTGCTAATGCTCGTTTCATCGTATCTCTGTCGTTATTAGCTGTAAGATACATAAATGGAATTTGCGCTTTAGAAAGCACCGCACTAAGTTCAATGCCTGATTCATTATTCCCCAAACGAATGTCAAGCAGGGCAACATCGGGGGGCTTGTTTTTAATCGAACTCTTGACATCATTCTTGTTGTCGGCTATGCCTGTAATAATGTACAGATTTTTTTCAAGAACATACTTAATGTAGTTCCCAATCAATACATCATCTTCAATAATTAAAATTTTCATACTCCTTAATGCTTGCTATTTACAAGAAAAATTATAACGTTAAACTCTTCTTTTAACAAATAGCTATTAGCAAAATCAAATTTTGTGTGCTTAAATTATTCTTTTTTTACTTGCTTAAAATAATTTTTTTCGTTAGCAAATTATTGTTCGCAATAATCTTCATTAAATACACTCCTGCACTTTCGTTTGTCAAGTCAATTTCAATTTTTGCCCTAGGATTACGGACAGAGACAATTCGGTCACCAATTAAATTTAATACTTCAATAGAGCT
>JABJPZ010000034.1 GCA_018663635.1 Crocinitomicaceae bacterium | reverse complement strand
GTTTTTAAAGGACTAATGTCCGAAGCTCAAAACATTTATATCAACACAAACGAACACACCCGTGCCAATACAGAAGGACAATCTAGAGAAGATCGATTTATTTCGAGATGTAAAAAAGATTACCCAGGACACACATACAAAAGAAGTGCTCCTATAATGCACCGAATAAGATCAGTGAAACATCCAATTGAAATTGATTTAATGCAGCACGCCTGCAATCTGACGGAAAAAGCGTTTCGGAGAATAATGAATTTTCTTAAGCCAGGTGTTTGGGAATATGAAATTGAAGCTGAAATCATGCATGAATTTCTAAGCAATAGGTCTAGAGGTTTTGCTTATACTCCTATCATCGCATCGGGCGCTAACGCTTGCGTTTTACATTACATTGAAAACAATCAACAATGCAAAGACGGAGACGTCATTTTATTTGATTGGGCCGCAGAGTACGCTAACTATGCTTCGGACATGACTCGGTGTCTTCCTGTGAATGGAAAATTTACAACAAGACAAAAGGCAGTATACAATGCTGTTTTAAGAGTAAAGAATGAAGCTACAGCATTGTTAACTCCGGGCATCATGCTTGCAGATTATCATGTTGAAGTTGGCAAACTTATGGAGTCTGAGCTTCTGGGATTGAACTTAATTAGCGAAAAGGACATCAAAAATCAAGATCCTTCCTGGCCAGCCTATAAAAAATACTTCATGCATGGAACCTCTCATTTTATTGGCCTTGACACCCATGATGTTGGCCTTTGGACAGAGCCAATTCAAGCCAATAACGTATTTACTGTAGAACCCGGGATTTATATCCCCGAAGAGAATCTCGGTATACGTCTGGAAGATGACGTTGTAATTCAAGAATCAGGGGCTCCGTTTAATCTTATGGGTAATATACCTATAGAAGCGGAAGAAATTGAAGAGTTGATGAATACCTCGAATGTCATACAGCAAGCATAAATTTGAAGGAATTAATTTTCGATTATCAGGCGAAGGAAATGAAGTCGTTGTGTTCCTTCATGGGTTTTTAGGTGATTTAAGCGTCTGGGATAGCTTTACATCCAAGCTAAAAAATAAGTATACTATACTTCAAATTGATCTTCCTGGCCATGGATTATCTGATACTTTTGGTCGTGTTCATAGTATGCCCTTTATGGCTAAAAAAATCGTTGCTCTAATTGATTATTTAGCCTTAATACCTGTGCACCTAGTAGGTCACTCAATGGGCGGATATGTTGCACTTTCAATTGCTGAACAACACTTGAATCGAATAGGTTCAATTACCTTACTAAACTCCAATTGTAACGATGACCCTCCTCAAAAAAAGGGGGACAGAATACGTACGATTCGGTTAATCGAATTGAGTCCAGAACTATTTGTTAATGAAGCAATAAATAACCTGTTCACACTGGAAAATTTTAAAAAATTTACTCAAGAGATTTTACAATTGAAAAATGCCGCATTAAAAATAGCCGACACCGGAGCTGCTCCTGCATTAAGAGGGATGGCTGAACGAAAAGATATGACTTTAGTTTTGGCTGAATTGAAGATTCCCATTTTGTTCCTTGCAGGCAAGCACGACAACATTATCCCGATAAATTCTGTAAAAAATAATGCAAAAAAAACAGGGGCACAACTTCATATCTTAGAACACACCAATCACATGGCATTTCTAGAGGAACAACACGAGACCCTGCAGGCACTTTGCTCTTTTTGGCAGAAACTCTAGTGTTATTTTACAGAGGCCTTGAAAAATTGAAACTTACCATATTTCTCCGCGCCAGTCTCAAAATCTCCTTTGTAATACGGTCCGTGACAACCCGATTTTCTGTTAACAACGACTCTGTCAAATGCTATTCCTCTAGCTTCTAGCGCTGTTTTTATTGCTAGCTCACCGTCTTCTAACCTTTTCGCAGCTAAACTTCTGTTTGTTTTAAACGTCTTGGTTGGTACCGAAGATGCGCAACCTTCAAGGTTAAGTGTTAACTTTCCTGTCTGTTCAAAAATGGCTACTGCCTTTTCAACAAATAAAGTTAGTTCTCTTTCTTCTGCTGTTACCCCTCTTTTGTTGTAGCCATAGAATTTTTGGAATGTTCCTGGTTCAACAACAACTACTGCCATCTCTCTACACGTAATGTTAGAAGTATATTCTTTCACTATGTTATCATTACCATCAATCAATATAATTTTTGCCTTTCCACACAGTGATGGGTCATGCAGTTTTAAACGGAAGGACGGTTGATCTTTTGGTGTAATGGCTTCGTACCTAAACTCACCAAACTCATTCGTTAAATCTTGGTAGACTAACTCGTTGTTTGGGTTTAATACCTCAACATCAGCGCCTCCATAAATAACATCCTCAACAATCAATTGATATGTCCAATCATTAGTGTCTGCTGCGCTTACGATTTGAATTCCTTCACAGTCCGCTTCAATTTCTTGCAGTTCTAATTTAATGTCTGATTTCGTTATTAATCGCCCCACTTCATGGTATTCCTCGTTGGTAGCAACGTCAATATTTTCGTCTGCTATTAATCCTTTGTACTCGTATTCAATGGTATATTCTCCAGGATTTAAAACAATTAAAAACCGTCCTGTTGACTTATTAGCCTTGTATTCTCCTATAATGTCGTCTGTTTTTCG
>JABJPZ010000033.1 GCA_018663635.1 Crocinitomicaceae bacterium | reverse complement strand
GATTCGGTTGAATTATCAACAAGTATTCATTTCCGCAATTTAATTCGAGAAAATTTAATCTCTTACGACTGGCTTTTTATTGTTCATTAGGTACAATTACAAGTTGGAATTACTTCTCGGCTTTTATTACTTTAGTTGGAATGAATCGAAATTATCTTAAAGCCCTAGGACCGGGCATTCTGTTTGCCAGTACGGCTATTGGGGTGTCCCACCTTGTTCAATCAACCAGGGCGGGTGCAGATTATGGCTTCGATTTAGTTTGGGTAATTATTCTGGCCAACCTATTTAAATATCCATTTTTTGAATACGGTTCGAGGTACGCTAATGCCACCAAAACCTCCATTATTGATGGATATAAAAAAATGGGACAATGGATGCTTTGGCTGTATGCCATAGTAACTCTTGGTTCTATGTTTTTTGTGATTGCTGCAGTGGGTTCAGTTACTGCTGGGTTTCTTCAAAATTTATTTGGTATTCAGTTCTCATTATTAGGTTTTGACCCTTTCTTCAGCACCACTCTTATCGTATTTACAGTTAGTGGCTTAATTCTGATACTAGGAAAATATAAAGTGCTCGACAGCATGATTAAAGTAATAGGAGCAGTATTACTTTTAGCAACCCTAACCGCTTTTTTTCTAACGGTGTCAAAAGAACAACCCGAAGTCGATCCAGCTTTCATTCCCAAAAATCTATGGACCTCAGAAAATGTACTTTTCTTGATTGCGCTAATGGGATGGATGCCTACGGCCGTTGACCTAAGTAGCTGGAATAGTTTATGGACCATTGAAAGAATGAAACAAACCGGCTATCAACCAACATTGAAAGAAACCCTGTTTGATTTTAATTTTGGCTACATTACTTCTGCATTACTTGCGCTTGTTTTTGTCACTCTAGGAGCCATCTTAATGTACGGAACTGAGAATGTAATAGAACAAAGCTCAGCCAAGTTTGCCAACCAAGTAGTTCATTTATATACCGAAGCCATCGGAGGCTGGAGCTATTTTATAATCGCAACTGCGGCATTTGCTATTATGTTTGGGACTTGCATCGCTGTTTTAGACGGATATTCAAGAGCCATGGGGCGAACATCAGAATTATTATTTAAGTCCAATAAGCAATCATATTTAAGTTGGCTCACACTGGGTGCTCTGGGTGGAATAGGATTGATTTATTACTATTTAGTTTATTTGAAATCCATTGATTCGGGATTAGCAGGAGTTGGTTTTAAAAGACTGGTTGATATCGCTACGAGCATCTCTTTTATCATTGCTCCAATTATTGCTATTGCCAACTTTAAATTAGTCAGCAAGAAATATGTTGGAGATAAAACACCGCCTATTTGGTTAAAAGCCTTGAGCTATCTTGGAATTCTATTTCTAATGGGCTTTTCAATCTTTTATTTCATTGCACCCTATGTGTTGTAATTCATTTTATTTGGTTTTGCCTAAGAACGATGCCAAATCGTTTTGTACTTTTAATGCTGTATCAAAAACTTGCTATGAGAACAGTATTAATAATCATTTTATGGAGCGCTTCCAACCTTTGTTTTGGACAGTGGACGTCTAAATTTCCCAGTAAATCAAACCAGGTAAACCTCAACGAACTTTCTAAGGAAGATCAAAGATATTTTGAGATCCAAAACCTAGAGGCTCCCATGCCTGGCGGAAACTCTGAAAAAGAACAGATTCTAAAGCTAAAGCAAGAACTGTCATTAAAATATCCCCGGAAACAGACCTCTGAGAATAAGACTCGAAAGTCTGCCGCTACAGACCCGATAATTCAAAATGGCTATGAAGGCAATGCTCCGGGCGGAAGCGTTCCCTGCGATAATACTTTAGCAATTAGTAATTCAGGTATTGTGATGACAGCGAGAAACTCTACCTACATGATTTACGATACCAACGGTGATTCAGTGATGGTAAGTGGACCGCTTAGAGACTTCATTCCTGGCGTTCCCGGTGCGCTTAATGATTACGATCCAAAAGTAATTTATGACCCCATGGAAGATCGTTTTATTCTATTGTTTTTACTGGGTAATTCACCACCCTCAACTTATATCGTGGCCTGTTTCCCTGAAACTTCCGATCCAACAGGTACTTGGAATATGTATTACCTGGATGGAGACCCATTTAGTACGGGACATTGGTCTGATTACCCCGCCATGTCCCTGTCTGAAGAAGAGCTATTTATCACCATTAATTTATTGGTTCCTGGTGGATCCTGGCAGACGTCTTTTCACCAAACGATAATCTGGCAAATAGATAAAATGAATGGTTACAATGGTGATGCCGCTCTTAGTACAATCATTTGGGACGACATCGATGAGGGAGGACTGATGATTCGTAATATGCATCCGGTTCGAGGAGGAATTTATCCTAAAGGTCCAAATCAATATTTTCTATCCAATAGAAATTTTGCTGCACAGAGCGACTCTATTTACCTAATAGAAATAACCAACACCATTGCCAGTGGAGCAGCTACTCGAAACACGACGTTATTGCATTCTGGTAACGACTATTTCTTATCACCAAGCGCACGACAATCCATTACAGACAGTTTGCAAACCAATGACTCTCGAGTACTGGGTGCCATTTGGGAAAATGATGAAATTCATTTTGTTCAGAATTGTATGGATACGTCATCAGGGAATTCGGCAATTTATCACGGTGTCATATCCAATGTATCCACTGGTTCTTATGTATGTTCTGGAAGTTATATTAGTGACCCAGTACGAGATTTTGGCTACCCAAACATTGCGCACATTGGCGAAATATCTACTGATGATAAATACATTATTGCTTTTGAATACGTTTCACCTGTAGATAGTGCAGGTACTGCTTGTGTTCAGTACGATGGTATAGATTATTCTAATATTAACATCATAAAAAAAGGAGAAGGTGTATTGAATCGCTTATCTGGCACACAGGAACGATGGGGAGATTATACAGGCATACACAAAAAATACAATCAGCCGTGCGCGGTATGGTGTTGCGGTACTTTCGCTCGGAATGATGATGGTTACGGTGCGTGGATTAGTGAACTTCGTACTCAAAGTGCGGATTGCGCAAGTAATGTAAACATCGAAGAAGAAAGTTTAATTACACAAAAACTGAAGCTTTACCCGAACCCATCAATTGATTTAGTTGAAATTAAATTCTCTATGCCCAAAAATCATAATGCGCAAATAAATATTCTTGACATGAGTGGACGAATCATCGAACAGCTTTACAATGGGCTTTTAAAAAAGGGCGAAAATCTACTTAGCTTTTCGGTTTACCATCTATCCTCAGGACAATATCAATTGATTATCAGTACCGATAATAAATCGATCAGTACGAGCTCTTTCTTTAAAGATTAAAATAGACATCTCGATATCAAGTTAGTTACAGCGGAAATAAAGCAATACCTTAATGTCAGCATTTTTATTCCTGAATTCTATGAGAGCTAAACTATTGTTCTTCCTTGCTTTTACTTCCTTGACAGCTTTTGGTCAATCAAATATTGAAAGCACAAAAATGAGTTGGTTTAAAGATGCAAAGTTGGGCATTTTCATTCATTGGGGTATTTATGCTGTAAACGGCGTTAGTGAATCCTGGTCATTTTACAATGAACAAATCAGCTATGAAGATTACTTAAATCAATTAAAAGGATTCACAGCAAAAAATTATCATCCTATTTTGTGGGCAGACCTTATCAAAGAAAGTGGTGCTAAATATGCTGTTATCACCAGTAAACACCACGATGGATTCGCACTTTGGGATTCCAAATACGGCCATTTAAATGCACGCATTCATTCAGCAGCAAAAACAGACGTATTGTCTCCTTTCATTGAATCAATTAGAAAAAATGATTTGAAGGTTGGTTTGTACTTTTCCCTACCAGATTGGAGCCACTCAGACTACACCCATCACACAAAAAATAATAAGCGGTATGCAATCAAGGAGGACACAATGCGCTGGAATCATTTTACCAATTACTTTACGAACCAATTAGATGAACTAGGCACTCGATATAATCCAGATTTGTGGTGGTTCGACGGAGACTGGGAACATAATGCAAAAGAATGGGGAATTCAAAGCATAAAAACACAATTAAGAAAGTATAATCATGAGGTAATATTTAATTCACGGCTTTGCGGCGAGGGGGATTATAAAACACCTGAAATCGGCATTCCAATTACGCGTCCTAATACCGATTTTTGGGAATTATGTGTTACGATGAATGATTCTTGGGGATACTTCCCAACAGACTCAAATTATAAAAGTCCCCAACAAGTAATTGATCTATTTGTAGACTGCATTAGTAAAGGAGGGAATTTATTGCTCGATATTGGACCAAAAGCTGATGGCACCATTCCAAAGGAACAAATTCACATCTTAAGAGAACTTGGTAAATGGAATAAAAAACACCAGGAGGCTATTTACAATACCATTAGAGGAATACCCTACGATCATTTTTATGGACCCACATCGCTATCAAAAGACAGCACCCAATTGTATTTGTACGTCAGAGACATTCCAAAAAATGGTGAACTAATCCTAAAAGGAATAAACAATGAAATTAAACAGGTTTCAATTGTCGGAACTGGCACAAAATTGAACCATAAAATTTTTTGCAAAGTATCTTGGAATACTTATCCTGGAATTAACTATATCACAATGCCGGTGATAGAAACAGACAACTATTGCACCGTTATTAAAATTGAATTTGACACTAAAATCGACCTTTACCAAGACCCCTAAATGGTTATCAAAATAACCCATGTACAATTCGCTCCAAATGATTTTTACCTAATCAACATCAATCGATAAGTTTTACTTGAGGCACCGGATGAAACACGCAAGTAATAAGTTCCACTCTGCTCGCCATTCAGGTCAAATCTAACAGCTCCTTCATTCGAGCCTGACCTTCGAAATTCGATTAATTGACCAACGATATCATAAATTTCAAAGTTGAGCTCTTTTGCACCTGACACCTGATACTTTACGTTAAAAAATGCGTTGGTTGGATTTGGATAGATTAGTACATTCCAAGAATCATTCTCTAAGACCCACGTAGGCGCACTTATTTCAAATGAATCAACCACAGAACATCCCAGCGCATCTTCTACATTTATCGTATACCAACCCGGTAGCAAAGAATCAATATTAAACACCGTGTCACCAGTACTCCATAACACTTCAAAAGGTCCTGTTGGTGAACCAGTTAAACTGATAGAAATTGCTCCATCAGCGCAAGTTGGGCAACTTGCATCGACAACGGATCCTGCCAGTCCATAAGAGGAACTAGAAAGAACCGCATAGTCAATGGTTTTTGTGCATCCGGTTCCCTGATCTGTTATTACTACTGAATAATTTCCAGCAGCTAAACCGACTATATCTTCAGTAGTCTCTCCATTAGACCATAAAAATGTAAAGGGTCCAACACTTCCACTCAAACTCAAATCAATCGAACCATTACCAAAGCCACAACTATCTGTCTGAATCAAATTCATTATTGTAAATCCAATTGTATCATTAATAGTCACGCTAATAGTGTCTATACAACCATCGTCTAAATTGGTTATGGTCGCTACATACGTATTTGCGGATAATCCACTAATGTCTTCTGTTGTTTCTCCTGTGTTCCAGCTGTAATCAAAAGGTCCTGCACCACCTGTCACGGACAAATCAATACTTCCTGTTCCATCACTGCAAAACTCATGAGTTGCCATATATGAACTTGAGAAACTAAAGCTATTGTTAATTGTTGTATCCATTGTGCCAATACAACCAAAACCATCGTCTATGGTAACGGAATAAGTTCCTGCAATTACACCAAATACGTCTTGAGTTGTAGCGCCATTGCTCCAACTGTATGTGTAGGAAGAAGAAGGCGGCGAAACATAAATATCAATGATACCGTCCGTTCCGCTACAATTCTCATCACTGACATTGACGTAAATAGACGAAAATGTCAGTGTATTATCAATAGTTTCTACAGTCTCTATGTTGCAACCATCTCCATCTTCGACAGTTACTGTATATGTGCCGGTTAATAATCCAGATATCGGACTACCAGATTGAAGAACCCCATCCAGGAAATACGAGTAGCTGCTAGAACCAATTGCTACTACGTCTATTTCTCCAACTCCTGTGGCACAATGATCATCTTCAGTAGAAATCGAAGAAAATGCAAGTAACGAATTGTAAGTGCTGTCCACTACAAATATTTCCGTTCTAGTACAGCCAG
>JABJPZ010000032.1 GCA_018663635.1 Crocinitomicaceae bacterium | reverse complement strand
GCGTCTTGAATGCGTTTGGCATAATTGATACTGTCTGTTATTTCTTTGTGCGACTCATTGAGCTTGTCGTGCTGATCTTCAATAATGATGTTTTGAGCTTTCGATTTCTTTAGCTGCTTGAAAACGAAGACAAGCGAAAGTAGAATCAGCAAAACAATAGCGATTAAACTGTATTTGGTGCGCTTTTCAGTCTTTAATTTTTCTTGGTCCGCTTTGTGCTCGGCTGCTTGAATAAGCCTTTCATGCGACAGTGTGATGCTGTCCGTTCGTTTCTTTGTTTGGTACTCTTTGTCTATTTTAAAACGGTATAGCTTTTTTTCCAGATCTTGCTGAAATATGGAATCTTTGGTGTTTTTGTGTAGCACATACATTTCGAGTGCTTTGTCGTAGTTGCCACGATTCGCGTGTATTTCGTACAAATTTTCTGATACTTCATCTAATCCTTGCAAGGTGCCAATTTCTAGCTTTATGTTGATAGCTTGATTCAAGTAAAGCAAGGCCTTTTTGTAATCGGTCTGAATTTTATAGATGTGTCCAATGTTTGCTAAGCAATTGGCGATGCCTTTCTTGTCTGCTATTTTTCTTCTGATACGTAGTGATTGTTCAAAATATTCAACTGCTAAATTAAGCCGACCATTGATTCTTTGTATTTCACCAATATTATTGAGGCAAAGTGCCATGCTTCTTTGGTCATCGATTTTCTTGCTGATGGATAAAGCTTTTTCAAAATATTCTAGTGACTTTGAGTAATTTACCAAATCTTTGTAAGCGGCGCCTAAATTGTTGTAAGAAGTGGCAATTTTAGATTGATCCCCCAGTTCTTTAAAGATTAGTAGCGCTTTTTCAAAGTACAATAAAGCTTCAGAGAAATTTTGTTGAATCGAATAGATTAGCCCAATGTTCGAGCAGAATGCGGCTTCACTGCTTTTGTCACCGTTTTCCATTTGCAAGGTCAAGCCTTCGTTAAAATAAGAAAGGGCCTTTTCATAATTGGATTGAATGTAAAAAGACGAACCTTTGATATTTATTGCTTTGCCAATGAATTTTTGATTACCTATTCTTTGTGCAAATTGTTGGAGTACATCTGCATAGAAATACGCACTGTCTGGTTGTGAAAATAAGTAACCATCCCAGGCGATGTTATGCATTGCTTTTAAACGGTTAGTATCATCTTGTTCACTATCGTTCCATACGTTCCATAGCGTATCGATATTGATATTCGCCGCGACATTTAGATACAACGACAAGGAAAGAAAACAAAAAAGTATTTTCATCAATTAAAAGTAGCAAAAGAAAAACGTTTTAGTAATGTGCCGTAACATTAGTTTTTTGCGCGGGACTTTCAGCCGAACAAATGTGTCGCAGCATTCCATTGAAAATGAATCCATGAAAAGGGAGTGCGGCGTACCAATATAGACGTCCTGTCAAGCCGCGTGGCCTGAAAGTCGCTGTTTGTATTAGAATTCCGGATTGTATTCTGAATTCGAGCCAGGCTTCGCCAGGCAATTTCATTTCTGCGTAAAGCAACAAACGTCCATCATCTCTGTCGGCATAAATTACTCTCCAAAAGTCTAAGGCATCTCCAACGTGCAGCGCTTCGGGGTTGGTTCTTCCTCGTCTTAGGCCCACACCGCCAACCAGTTTGTCCATAAATCCTCTGATTCGCCACATCCAATTGCCGTAATACCATCCATTTTTACCGCCAATGCTCCAAATCTTATGAATAGAACCATACACATCTTCAACCGCACTTTCTCTGCGATCCTTAAAACAACCATGGGTAGGAACATTGATGAAGTCAGAAACTGTTTTTTCGCTTCCACTGCTGACATATGCGTCTTTCCAGCTCGAAATAATTTCGTTGCTTTCAATTTTTGAGAAAGCCCTTTCTAGCGCAGAACGATAGGTCATTGGTTCAACTTCTAATAGCTCGTTGATGATGTGGTCTCGACAAATTACTTCTATTTTCATGCTGTGAACAAGTGCAACAGCCAATTTGTAGGAAGTGGATGTTACAAAATAAAGCCAGTAGGAGGAGATGCGCGGAGTCATAACCGGAACGATAAAAATTTTTCTTTTAAGATTTCGTACGGCACCAAATTCAAGCAACATTTCTTTGTAAGTAAGTACGTCTGGACTGCCAATGTCATAATTAGCATCGTAAACTTTTTTATTAAAAATTGACTTAGACAAAAACGTAATCACATCAGCGACACCAATTGGTTGACACTTGGTAAGCAACCACTTAGGAGTTATCATAATTGGTAGCTTCTCAACCAAGTCCCGAATAATTTCAAAAGAAGCGCTTCCAGACCCAATAACAATTCCAGCGCGCAAAGTAGTGAGGTGAAATTGTCCTTTTTCAAGTTCGGATTCTACGTTTTTCCTAGAGGTCAGGTGTTCGGATAATGCGGACTCATTTACGATACCACTTAAATAGACAACATGTTGCACATTAGTTTGTTCCAGCGCATTTCTGAAATTCACCGCCGATTCGGTCTCTAGCTTTAAATAATCATTCGAGGACGACATGGAATGCACCAAATAGAAAGCGCCATCAATGTCTTTAGGTATTTTCTTTAAAGTGTTGATTTTCAGTAAATCTATTTCAATCACATCAATTTTTGATTTAATTGAATCTGGCGGGTTGAATCTATTCACGTCTCGAACGCAACAGATTACTTGGTGGCCGTTTTCAATCAAAACAGGTAGCAACCGCTTTCCAATATATCCAGTAGCTCCCGTTAGTAGTATCTTCATTGCAGATTTTTTACTTTAAAAGAATAACAACTATAGAAGTGATAGTGTTCTAAATCATGCTGAATAACTTCATTTACAAGTGTTTCATGATTCCTTTAGGGAATAGGGCAAATATGCCCGTTTTGACGCCGGCTGTTTGAAGTGCGCTGTTGGTCCAACGATTGCATGTCCTGAACAAATGATAGGAATGGTTCGCTTCATAGAAATTGTCATTGTACGTGTAGCTTTTGTGCTTTATGAGTTGAACAGTATTGTTTTTTAGATGAAAACTCTTTTTAATGTACGTGATGAGTTTAATGTAGCCTTCCTGGTCAATAAAAACTTTTTTTCGAAATGAGGTAGTTTCAGGTTCTGAGGAATAAGAAACGTGCATCGCTGTAGGACTTGGCAAGCATGCAGCGTAAAGGGCGGTAGAAATTTTCAGATCAGACCAGTTCGGTGTGTCCAGGTAGAAACCTTTGTCTCCCCAACCAAAAGTGATGAATTCAAAGTCGGAAGCAGTTGGAAAATCTTTAGGAGGTATGAAACTCAACCAATTCATGGTGGTATCAGAAACTGGTAGGGTAACGTCTGTGTGCACTCCATTTGATTGCACGTAGATGTATCGTTCACTTGCTGACTCGAGTTTGCCAGTTGGAACGTGATTGCCTATAACGGCAATAATGAAATAGCTGTAACCGAATAACAGGATTAGTTCGAATCCAATGAGTACAAACCTCAACAATGATTTAATGGTATTCATAGATTTCAATATTAAAGTAGAATCGAATTTTTCTCATTTGGAACAGGTACGGAAAAGCACGGTTAAAAGCACTCGGGCAAAGGTATATTTTCCAATTTTATTTATTATTAGCAATCAACACTTGATTTGTTTTTTCCAGTGTTGTGATACAGCAAACAATCTAATCACTTAAAACGGATTCATTAAACAGATTGGAGAATTTTTCTAAAGGTTAAATTAATGCGGGGCGATACAGGTTTCTTCGTTTTTGGTATACAGTGCTTCCAATAATGCTGTGTTTCACCTTTCATTAATAATAAGCTTCCAGCTTCCAAAGGTATAGTGATTGTTTGCAGGTTTTTGCGAGTAATGTGTTTCAACTTAAACAGTCGGGTTCCCCCTAATGAAACAGAGGCAATTTCTGGATTAACGCCTAATTCCTTTTCGTTGTCTTGATGCCAACCGTTGCTGTCTTTTCCGCTTTTGTACAGATTAAGTAAGCAGCTGGTAAACTTGGATTCGCATTCCACATCAACTTTTTGCTTTAGTTGTAAGAGTTCATCAAACCACGAATGGGCTTGCATTTCAATTCTAGAATAAGTGTAAGTAGCTTCTTTTTCTCCATAAAACGCTGTTAATCTGGGCACTTCATGTGTTTTTCCAAAAAGTGTTATTTGGTCTTGACGCCAAATTGATTTTGATAAAAATGTCTGATACAATGTTTCACATTCTTTAGGACTTAAAAAGTTGGGCACATGAGAGATGTCCGCATTTGGTAAGTGCTGCAACATATCTTCGCTATGGGATAGCCTTCTCATCTTTAAAAGCGAAAAGACATCGAGATGCCATTAGGCCCAATCGCTACATTTTGCGCTAATTCTAACCATTGGCTGTCTGTTTGTTTCAGGGCTAGATAAAACAAACTATCGAATACTAGAAGAAAAGAGCCTTGTAGGATTAAACTTAGTCCGAACCCTTTTAAACGATCTGGGTTTTTTACCGTAGTTTTCGAACGTTCTGCCAGGTAAAAACCAGCGCCAATATATCCAATATCTAATCCAGCATTGAAGAGAAGAATTTTTTCCAATTTAATCTGCTCATTAAATGCACTGGCCCAATCCAATGGACCATCGAGCTGGCCAGAGGCTGTGTAATAGCTGACTCCCGCGATTACCAGATTGACGGAATTCCAGTATCCATTCATTTGATGGAAATATTTCATGTTTCCCGATGAATTTCGACTTAAGATAGGGCTTGATATTATATTTAGTGCTGCCCATGAACCAAGAATAAGCATTCCTGTTTTTTGCTTGTTTAACCGAATGGTACTTAGGGATTCAATAGACTGTCCGAAGCAAATAAATACGGAGAGAATCAGAATTGAAAGTAAGATTGCTTTCTTCATGCGAAGTGTTTCACATAAAATTAACGATAATCAACATGCATTGTGAAGAAAACTAATGTGGATGGTAGATTTTAACAGCTTCTTTTCTGATTGTCGATTCATCTAAAGTCATTTTTTTAAGCTGGTGATTTCTGTAGCTTTCCATCTGATCACTGTAGTGTATACTATTCTTTCGATTAGAAGCGCCATAGGGTACAATCGTCTCAAGTTCTACACCATCATCACTGTATTTAATCAACATAATATAGGATTCTCCAGATGTCGCTTTGGTAATCCCTTTTTGATGTGGCGATACATTAATAGCAGCAATCACATCTTCAAGTCCAGATAAAGGCATCTGAATATCTCCACGAATGTGTTTTTGGAAATCACCTAGTGGGACATCTAGCTTCCCGAAGTGCTTTTTAAAATAGGAGGCCGTCTTTTCAAGTGCTTCGATCACAAGGACTTTAGGTGTTGGTGCCTCTTTATCTATTTTCTTTTCTTCTACAATGTCTCTCAGAAACGGATAGAAAACGCGCCAATGTGCAGCGCCAATGTTCTCAACGTTTCCTTTGTAATCCCATTTTTGAAATACAGTGATTAGTTTAGCCAATTTAGGATGCTCCGATGCGTTAAGCTGAAAAACACCATTCACATCGAAAGGTGCGATAATTGGTTTGGGATATTGTTGGTCGTATTTGATTCGTTTGAAATCAGCATAAGTAAGGAGGTCGTATTTTGCCATTAGCTCCATAAATCGCTGACTTCTATTATTGGGCCCGTCACGATAAGAAAAAGTGCTGTCGAAATCACTTTCGATTAGATTCTCTTCAGCAGAGGTGCAATTGAAGGGAGAATTATTGGTATTGAATAGATACCCACATTTGGGATTCACCATTTGCGGTAGCTCTTCTAATTTGTGATACGCCTGGGTTAAGGTGCTGGCCGTGTTTCCGGGCAGGAGCTCATCCCATTGGTAATCGCCTTTTCTTATTGGTAATAGGGCATTGCTTAAATAGTAAATAGTGTCTTTTCGATCTGCATACATGACGTTAAAACGAGGAACCCCCATCATGTTTAAGGCTTTGTTGAAGGATTGCCAATCCGTTGCTTTGTTCATATGATACCATTGGTCTATGGCCGTTATTTTATCAAAAGCGCCAGAATGAAATGAAAAATAGCCGCTTTTGTTTTTAATTACAGGACCGTATTTGCACCACAAAGCTTCTTTTTTCACTTTGATATTTATTTTGCCTAAGAGCTTTGAAGTTAGCTTGACAGTACGTTTTTCAAGCGCCAACCAGCAAGAATCAAATCGGTATTTATTTTTTTCTTTTGGATGCATTTCAAGTTGGTACGTGTCTATAAGATCTGGATAATTATAGGTGTGTGTCCAGCCCAGAAATTCATTTGTTCCAATAAAAGGGCAGGGGGAGCCAGGGAAAAGACCACCAAGCATGTTCCAACCTTCATCACTCACAACATGCGCCTCGTACCAAGCGAAAGAACCGTTTAGCGGTTGATGCGTATTGACATTGAAATAGGTTTTACCTTCTTGGGTTTTTGTTCGAGAAATGGCAAAAGCATTCGAACCGATCTTTTTGTCTTGAACGTTTTCTTCTTTTTGATTGAGTGGCTCCACCTTATTGCTGAATAGGTCTCTTATGATGTTGCCAGAATCTGTATAAAAATGAATCACTAAATTAAAACCTATTAAGTATTCTTTTACGGTCATCGGAAAGCAACCTTTTACCAATACTTCTTCCGGATGGTTTTTAGCATAGGCATTTAATCCTTCCGTATATCCTTTTATCAGCGCAATAACTTCTGGAGATAATGTTGCATAGTTCATTTCAACTGCCTCTTTGCATCGCAATAATTCCACCAAATAGTCGAGTATTACCCCTTTTTTGCCTAAATGTTGTCCCAGCATACCTTTAGCAGGGAGAAAAGTTTCCTGAATGGTTTTAAAGTCATCTTCTGCATGAGCCCAAGCTAACCCGTACGCGGTTTCTTGATCCGTTGTACCAAAAATATGCGGTACCCCGTATTGGTCACGGATTATCTCGATGGAGCTGGTGTTAATTTGAGCGTTCGACATTGGTCCAAGAATAGACAGCTGAATCAGCAGATATGCCGCGGTAAGTAATCGCATTATGTTTGATTTTAATAAATTAACAAGCAGAAGAAATAATTCCACCACTATATAATTACTGAACAATTAATTTTTTTGACATCAACATTCTCTTTTCTGTGCGAAAAACTGCTATATATGTGCCAGGGCGCAGCGGTAAATTAATTACAGCAGACTCACTCCTCGGAGCCAAATATTTTAATGCAATTCGCTGCCCAGAAACAGAATAGAACTCTACACTGGATGCGCTGTTGTATGTTAACGAAAATAGATTTTCGCCAAGGTTAATTATTGCAAAATTAGAAGGGTTTAAATGAGGAGGAATAGATTGTGCGGCATCTACATAGATTAAGCCTTTCATCCCCATTGCTGCATGGGGTTGGCAGATGTAGTGATAAGTGCCTGGCGTATTTAAAACAAAAAAGGTGTCACCGGTACTTGCTCCAAAACCAATCCAAAAATTGCCATTATAATTTGCGGTGTTATTGACCCAGTCTAAAGAGTCAATCGATGTAAAGCTGTGGTAACCAACAATGCTTGTATGCACAGTGTCGCCGGAATTTATATATAGGGTATCTGGAGAATAGCCAAAGTCGAATGCTGAAACAGTATGGGAGGTTTGAGCATTGCAACAAGAGATTAAAATAGATAGAAAAAAGGTTTTAAAAATTTTCATGGGAGAACTTAATATTAACGTATTGTTTTCGTCTGCAAGTCCGCAATGTGCGTTAATTCATATCATTACTGTCGTTTGCTTCTTCTTCACTATCTAAGTACCCTTCATTTGGATCAATTTCAAGATAGTTGGAAAGCCACTTTACACCAAAATAGAAGGGCACAGTGTCAACCAGGGCTGTTACGAATTTGAATACATAGCCAGATATGATAAAAATAGTTAGGTTGTCAAACAAGCTTATCTCCGGATCAATGGGCAGAGCATTGGCGTAGTAATGCGTGATAAGGACAACGGCAATGGAATCGACCAGCTGGCTTATCAATGTCGAACCGTTATTTCTTAACCATAAATGTTTTCCTTTTGTTAATCTTTTAAGCCAGTGAAATATGTGTACATCACAAAATTGAGCTGTTAAATAGGCAATCATCGAGGCAGCCGTCGCGCCAAAGGCAAGCTCACGAATTTCAAAAAACACTCGTCCGTGCGTCTCGTACGGAGGAAGGCCTGTTGCCGGGTCAATTTCCGGATAGGGAGGCAGTTCGCCGCCTAACCACAGGATAAACAGAACCCACAAGTTTAAAATTAAACCGATCCACACAATTAAATTCGCTCTTCTTCTTCCGTATAATTCGCTAATAAAATCGGTACATAAAAAAGTAATGGGATAAGCAAGGATTCCAACGGCGAGTTTAAAAGGAATTTCCGTTTCGCCAATAGTAAATGATAAGTCTATAAATCGGGTAATGCCAAGAATGTTGAGCATGGTTAAGGAACCAAGAAATATTCCCGCCAAAACAAGGAAGACACTTTCCCTTCTTACATTGAGCGCAGACTCCGACCCTTTAAAAGAAAACATTTAACATAGTTTTACTGGAGTTGGTGACATTCTATAGCAAACATAAATAAATTGTTAGACTTAGCTGTAATGTTAGAGTTGGAATTAATTATATTTACGCCAATAATTGTACTGCTACTTAAATGAAAAAGATTTTCATTTTATTGAGAATTGAAGCTGACGAGCAAAAAAGTGTAACGCTAATAATGTTGCTCTCTTTTTTCTTGGGCATATTTAATGGTACATTCTATATAGGCTCACACAGTCAGTTTTTAGACACGTTTGGCAAGGACGAAATTGCAAATGCCTATGTAATTTCAGGCGTTGTTGGAATCGTGATGACTTTTATTTATTCTTTCTTTCAGGCAAGAATTTCTTTTTCTGCACTTTCTAAATGGAACCTGATTGTCATTACAATAATTGCTTTTGGTTTACGGTTGTCTTATGATTATCTGGACCCTAAATCCGTTGATTTTGCTTATTTCGTGCTTTATGGGCCACTTAATATTATTGCAGTAGTGGCGTTTTGGGGAATGGTAAATCGAATTTATTCCCTAAGACAGGGTAAGCGTTTGTTTGGAATAATAGATGCTGGAATCATATTTGGAATCATATTAAGTAGTATCAGTATTCCTCTAGTTCCTATTATTTTTGGATATACCATTGATCTAAGAGATTTGATTTATGTAAGTGCTGCCAGTACATTTCTTGCTTTCTTCTTCCAATGGGCGATTGCGCGTAAATATTTAAAAACAGAAAAGGTTGAGTCAGCTCCCAAAGAAGAGAAGGTAAAGGAAAAATCATCCATTAGCTTATTCAAGCTTTTCGTGGGGAAGTACACCAGAGCAATGGCTTTTTTCGTTGGTATATCTGTTGTAGTTGCATTTTTTGCCCAGTTTTCTTTCATGGCTGTTGCAGAAGAGCGCTATCCTGATGCTTATGAACTGGCTAACTTTTTGGGTGTTTTTACTACTGCTTTAATGATTGTCACTTTTATTGTAAAAACATTTGTATACAACAGACTGATTGATTCTTTTGGTTTAAGGACCAGTTTAATTCTGTTGCCGCTAATCATGCTTTTACTTACAATAGGAGCGGTTTTAATTGGTGCTTTTTCTGAGCTGACAATAATTGAGGGTCAAGGGTTTTTAACATTTTTCTTGATTATTTCTTTGAGCAAATTATTGGCTCAGTCGTTGAAAGAAGGAATCGAGCTGCCTTCCTTTAAGTTGTTGTATCATTCTGTAAAAAGCCATATCAGACATGACGTGCAAGCAAAAATTGACGGAACGGTTAATGAAATATTTGCACTAATATCGGGTGGACTGCTTGCTCTGCTAGGCATGTTTTCTTTTGTTGGAATTGAACATTATTCTTATGTCTTATTTGCAATTTTAGTGTTGTGGGTTTTCGCAGCAATTCGGCTTTACAAGGAATATAAGAACTCATTGAAAAGCTCTCTGGATTCTGCAAGAGTGGATAAAGCTAATTTAGTTGGTTTTGATTTAACTACCTCTTTAAATGCAGGATTGCAAGGAGGAACTGATGATACGGTTATCAACTCTTTATGTCTTTCTCGTCGTTTGGATGTGTTGAATTATAGTGATTCACTGGCAATTGCTTATCAAAATAAATCGAAAAAAGTTCGGAATTATGTTGAACTGGAAATATTGGATCGTCTTGATGTGGCAGCACTTAAATTGATAAGTACCAAAAATTCCAATTCAAAGGAATTGACCGCACTTCATGACCAAGTAAAGCTGGAGATAAAAAAATCTTTACCAGTTGTTCATGATTTGTCCGTTTCTCCGGATGTTTCTAAAAGAAGAAAGGCAGCTATTGTTTTAAGAAATGCTTCGCATGATGAATCAAGTACCATTTTATACCGTTTGATTAGAGATTTAAATGAGGAGACAAAAAGTGAAGCCGTAGTTACTGCGGCCTTAAATGTTCATGTAGAACTGGCGATTTCTATTGTTGAAATGTTATCTGATTCAAGATTTGGTAATGTAGCTTTTGCTGCATTAAAGAGGATGGGAGATTCTGTTTTAGATGTTTTAGAGGTTAGTTTTTATAAAACAGGTGTTGACCAGCTTACACAGATGAAATTGATAGAGCTAATAGGTTGTTGTGAGACAAAAAAAGCTGTCAAGGTGCTCTATAAAAAAATTAGCTATCCGCATAGGTTAATTGTTTTTGCGGCGATCGAACAGCTGGAAATGCGCAACAGCGCTGTTGATGGAGATTCAGAATATATGCTGCTTAATGTGCTAAATGAGTTGATAGGGTCGATAGCGCTGATTATAAGCATAAGAAATTTTATAGACGAAAACATTGAACATTCAAAGTTGTTGGCTAGTGCGTTAGATCGAGAATTGTCAAATAATTTTGCGCGCTTATTTTCTGTTTTAAAATTACTTTACGATGCAAAATCTGTTTCCTATGTTGAAGAAAACTTAAAGGATGGAAGTCCGGAAAGTATTGGATTTGCGATGGAGCTTATGGAGCTTTTTATTTCCGAAAACTTAAAACCAAAACTGTTCCCTTTATTTGAAGATATTTCTCATTCCAATAAAATAAAAAAATTGGCTGACTATTTTCCTATAGAACATGTTAATGAAGAAAATTTCTTACGAGTTATTTTATCTCACGACATAACGGAAATAAGTTCCTGGTCTAAATGTGTCGCGATGCATACTCAAACGGACGCAATAGAAGATGGTTTGATAGCTCATTTTAAGTCCAATGTTTTTGGGCGATCACCAATCCTTTATGAAACCGCAGGGTATTTACTTTCAAAAAATAATGCGGAAGCACTAACTAGCGTTGCAAGTAGGCTCAGCCACGAAAAGAATACAGCAATAAGTAAGCTGAATGAATTGGTTTCAAAAGAGAATAAGCATTTACTATTTGAAAAAATGAAATCAATCACAAATCACCCTTCTTTTAGTCAAATGATAATGTCTGATAAATTATTGATGGCAGAGCTAATGAATTTAGTATCTTTTGCACCTCAATCAGAATCAATCGCTGATTTGGAATTGCTATTTGTAGCAGAAGGGCAGGTTTTTTTGGCAAAAAGTAGTGGTGAAATAGCGTTTAAGAAGGGTAGTTTAGTGTACTTAGAGCAACATGGTACGACTGAAGGCAAGCTAAAGGCGAGTAGAGATTCGGTGGTTTATGGATTGGGAAAAGGAAGCTTTTCTTCTTTGGCTAACAGGCCAGGTTTTTTAGAGCAATGGCTCCTATTGGATTGGAATGGAAGTGGAGAGATAAAAGTGGCTTAGAAAATTTGAAGAGCAATTGAAAATTATTATAAGTGGGAAAAATTATAAGTGGGAAAAAGTAATATTAATACCAAGGCAACAACGATTTTTAGACAGCTAATTCTAAACATTATACTACCTGTTGTATTAGCTATTATTGCCTTGGCCATTTACAATAATTACTCGAGAACAACGGCATTCAAAAAGTTTTATCACGAGAAAAATCAGCTGGTTGCTTATTTCATTCAAAACACATTACAGCAACAAGATATTGCCTTGGCTATTGAAGAGGATAATTTAGATATTAGACTGGAAGAGCTTTCGGATAGTATTGTTAATTTTTATATGCCTGGGACACGTGTTGATTCTATGGATTTGGATGAAATCCAAAAATCACTAGGGATGAACCCAGTGCAGGAAGACATCTTTATCATTGATAACAATGGTGTTGTAGTAAATACAACTTTTGAACCTGATTTGCATATGAATGTGTATGATTTTGGGGACGATTTCAGAAAATATCTAGAAAATGTTCAACTGGCAGATTCTTTTAGAAGCGAGAAGTTTACTATAGAAAATTCCACCAAAAAACTGCGTAAATTTACCTATCAGCCTACGAAAGACGGTAAGTATATAGTTGAGCTTGGTGTTTATTCTGTCAGCGCCAATGAAGTGGTTGAAAGTACAAAAGAAATCCTTTTAGATATTTCTTCAGAAAACAGATCAATCCGTAAAGTAGATCTTTTTATTGGAGCTGACCCGCCATTTTCATTTGACTCCAAAGCAGACATGTCTTCAGACTCTGTGATTATACAGAATGTTTTTAATAAAAATCAATCCATTTCTTTCGAAAATGCTGAAGATAACGGCAATTTAAATTACGAGTACATATACATGAAAAGGGAAGATACCGAATTGTATAAAGGTGCTGTTATTCGAATTATTTCAGACTATAGCGAAGACAAAGCCTTTGTTACCCGTAGCTTATTAAACAGCATTCTAATTTTTCTAATAACCATTACGGTTGTAATAGTATTGATTTATAAAAAGTCGAAAGTAATAACCAACCCGATTAAAAAGCTATTAAACAATGTAAATCGGATTACTGCAGGAAATTTGAATGAGCGAGCAGATGTTGAAGGAAATAATGAAATAGCGCGCTTGTCTGAAAAATTTAATGTAATGGTAATTAGACTGGAAGATCATTATAAAAATTTAGAACAGAAGGTAAAAGATAGGACTGCAGAGATTAGTCAAAAGGCTGCGGAGATTGCGGAAAAGAACAAAGACATTGAAGACAGTATTCGTTATGCCAAACGAATTCAAAATGCTATTCTGCCTCCCAATGATTTTTTAAAAGAATTATTCCCAGCTTCCTTTATATTGTATAAGCCAAAAGATATTGTCTCAGGAGATTTTTATTGGTCTCATCGTGATGAAGATAACCACATGTTTGCCGTTGTTGATTGCACGGGACATGGAGTGCCGGGAGCTTTTATGTCCATCGTCGGTAACGACCAGCTGAATTATGCTGTCAATGTGAAAGGTGCGAATAACCCCGGAGACATTATGAATTATCTTAATGAAGGTGTTCGTCAAGCTTTACGTCAGAGATCAGGTGAATCTGCAGTTAGAGACGGAATGGACATGACATTAATTTCGATCAATTACAAAACGAAGAAATTGAACTATGCTGGGGCATTTAATCCTGTATATGTGTTTAGAGAAGGTGAATTAATAGAATTAGCTGTTGATCGATGTGCGGTTGGTGGATTTATTGATGAGGATTTATTTCAATTTGAAAACCGTGAATTTGATTTGTTGGAAAATGACATGATTTATATATTCTCTGATGGCTATGTAGATCAGTTCGGTGGACCACGTGGAAAGAAGTTAAAGCCGAAAAGGTTCAGAGCAGTTTTAGAAAGTGTCCACAAATCAAAATTAGATGATCAAAAAGAAATGTTAGATCAAAGTATCTTGGATTGGATGGGCGAATTAGAGCAGGTTGATGACATTTTATTAGCTGGATTCAAAATTTGAAATGGCATTAGATATAAACATATTAGTCGAAAAAAACTCTAATTATTTTGATTGGACAACTAACATCCAAAATAATTTAATGGGGTATGTCCATAAAAAGTTAGGTCACCAACCATCTGTGCATGTGGTACATGATTTAGAGAAATTAGATTTGAATGCAGTGTTGCTTGTTGTGATAGATGATGAGCTAATAAATAATCAGAAAAAAGTCAATGCTTTAAAACAGATTAGCTCAAATCAAGTTATTTATTTGCTTGAACCAATGATTATTAAACACGACTTGCCTGCGTTTTTTTATACCCAAAAACGTTACAAGTTCTATGTGTATGATTCGATAGAAGAAAGCTACTCTCCAACAGGACATGCTAAGCCAGGACGGCTTGGTGCGGAGTATTGGTCAAAATTATTTGATTTATCAAATTCGGTTATGGCGGTAGGTGGTAAGTCATCGAAGTCTAGTGTTAAAATATTTGTAGCTGAAACTTCTAAGGATCAACTAATTAAAAGAGATAATTTAATTAGAGATTTAAAAGAGTCTGGTGTAGAAATATATCCAGACCACCCTTTATCTTCTGATCCTGAACAACGAAAACAGAAGTTAAAAGAGATGCTTGAAATGGTGGATTATAGTATTCACATGTTTGGAGCGTCACGGAAGGAATTTCCTGAATTGAAAGCACAAAACTTAATTGCTTCTGGAATTTCAAAGGAACGAATGATGACTGAAAAGAAACTAACTCGGTATATTTGGATGCCTGTTGGTTTGAGGCTTTCTGAAGAACAGAGCTTAGCATTTGAAACTTTTAAAAGAGATCTGGAATCCATGCACGGAGCAGAGCTTATTCAAGCTCCTCTAGAAACGTTGAAAACGTTAATTTACAGCGAAATAAATCGTAATGCTAACGCAGCTAATAATGGTGTGAATAGCTTTCAAGATGCGGTGTATATCATTAATGAAATAGCGAATACTGAAGGTGCAATAGAAGTTGAAAAGCAACTCAATTCTAAGGGCGTAAAAACAGTCAGATCAGTTTTTGACCAAGATGATATGTCGATTTTGTCTAGACACAAACGAATTCTGCGAGAATGTACAGGGTGTTTACTTTACCATCCTACCAGCAATAAAATGTGGTTAAAAAGTACCATGGATGATATTGTTAAGAGTCCGGGGTACGGAAGAAAACAGCCATACAAGAGTATTGGTTTAATGAGTAAGGAAAACGGTGAGGGCTTTAAATCACGTTTTGATACTTATTCCTTCATTGATTTGAATAATAAAATAGACGCTTCAACTTTCGATAGCTTCATAAAACAATTGTCTTAATGGCGATGAAACCAGATACAACAATTGCTTCAAGTAGTGCGGAAGGCGCAGGTAAAGGCTTCAATCCGTTTCCAGGATTGCGTCCATTTAAAATTGATGAGAGTCATTTGTTTTTTGGGAGAGAAGGACAGAGTGAAGAGGTTTTGGAAAACCTTTCAAAAAATAGATTTGTTGGTGTAATAGGTTCTTCAGGTAGTGGTAAGTCCTCCTTAATGTATTGTGGCTTAGTTCCCATTCTGCACGGAGGTTTCATTACAGAGGCAGGTTCAAAATGGAGGATCATTGCGTCTAGACCTGGAAGTGCCCCGATTGATAATTTAGCCGCTGCCATCGCCCAAGATGAATTACCCAATGCCGGTGAAGAGGATTTGAAAGTTCGTCATGCCATGACACAAGCTATTCTTAAGAGTAGTGCCAAGGGGCTGGTAGAGACCATCAAGCACATGGATCGAAAGGCAGATGAAAATGTGTTGATTCTTGTCGATCAGTTTGAGGAATTATTTCGTTTTAGGAAAAGTGAAAATGCACAAAACGCGTACAATGATGCAGTTGCGTTTGTGAAATTACTCCTTACAGCAGTAAAGCAAAATGAAGAACCGATTTACATTGTTATCACCATGCGGTCTGATTTTATTGGTGAGTGTTCGCAGTTTCAAGAGCTAACTAAGCTAATCAATGATAGCCATTACTTGATTCCGCAGATGACACGGAGAGACATTACACAGGCCATTGAAGGACCAATTGCTGTTGGTGGTGGTCAAATAAGCCATCAACTGGTTCAGCGTTTATTGAATGATATTGGAGACAAGCAAGATCAGCTTCCAATTCTTCAGCATGCGTTAATGCGTACTTGGGATTATTGGACTCGTTTTTCCAGTAAACAAGATCCGGCAGACACAACACATTATGAAGCAGTTGGCGCAATGGAAAAAGCGCTTTCAGATCATGCAAACGAAGCTTATGATGAGCTAAATGAACGAGAAAAAGAAATCTGTGAAAGCATTTTCAAGTCGTTAACCGAGAGGGGAACGGATAACAAAGGAGTAAGAAGACCTTCACGCCTTGCTGAGTTGGCGAACATCGCTCAGGCTTCAGAGGAAGAAGTCATTAAAGTGGTTAATACTTTTCGCATGTCGGGCAGGTCGTTTTTAACGACGAGTGCTGGTGCTTTAAATGGAGATGCGATTATAGACATCTCTCATGAGAGTTTAATGAGAATATGGATACGCTTAATGACTTGGGTAGAAGAAGAAGCGAATGCAGTGCAATTATACGTGAGGCTTTCTAATGCTGCAGCCATGTTTCAAGAAGGAACAGGTGGTTTATGGCGTCCGCCAGATTTACATTTGGCTACTAACTGGAGACAAAAGAAAAATCCTTCTATTACATGGGCTAAGCGTTATGCACCAGAATTTGAGCGAACCATTCTATTTTTAGAAAATAGCGAAGAAGCTTACGATGCAGAAGAAAGAAACAAAGTAAAGCTTCAGAAAAAAGCATTGAAACGTTCTCGAATTTTTGCCATTGCTATGGGGATAGCAGCTATTTTCTTTTTACTTGTTTTGGTTTGGGCATTTATGCAATATTTGGAAGCGGATACCCAAAGAAAAAAGGCTGATATTGCTCTTGCTGATGCAGATGTGCAACGAAATTTAGCAATTGCTAATGCAGATGAAGCAAAGAAGAATGCAGATGAGGCAGAGAAAAGTGCCGCAGAAGCGCTGGAAGCGCAAAAAGAAGCAGAGCTGAAAAGAATTGAAGCGGAAAAAGCACGAGAAAATGCAACCAAAAGTGCCAAGGAAGCTAAACGACAATCGGTCATTGCAAAGAATAAAGCGGAAGAGGCGAGAAGAGCGTTGATTCAGGCAGAAGAAAATAGAAAAGAAGCGGAGGAGCAACGCGCAGAAGCCAATAAAAATGCCAACACTGCGAGAGAAGCGAAGAAAGATGCGGATAAGCTAAGAATGCTTTCAATTTCTAAATCAATGGCTATAAAGTCTCAGCAACTCAGACGAAATTTACAGGAAAAAGGATTGATTGCTTACGAAGCTTATATTTTTAATGAAACTTACGGCGGTGAACCGCATCAGTCTGATGTTTATGGTGGTTTGTACGAAGCAGCAAAAGCATTGCAGCCCAAAAAATTTAAGCAATTTGAAATGCATACAGCGGCAGTTCGATCTATGCAGCCCATTTCGGAAAACGCGTTTTTAAGTGCGGGTAGCGATGGAAAAATTATACGATGGGATGATGATGCCCCCAAAATAATAGCTACTGAAAAAGGTCGGATACGAAAAATTGCAGTTGGACCTGAAAGAACGAGTTTCGTGAGTGCTAATGAATCAGGAGCCATTACCGTGTACACAGAGTCTGGCGATAGTATCGTTAAGAAATTAGTTGGTCATGATGGAGCAGCGATTGATGTTGCATTTTTAGGAGCTAATCAAATAGTTTCCTTGGGTGTAGACAGTTTGGTTTATGTTTGGAATATAAATACTGGAGAAAAATTCACATTGGATTCTAAAAGCGAACAAATTCGAACCATTTCGGTATCTCATGATTCCAAAACAATTGTAGGCGGATGTAATTCTGGAAAAGTATTGATTTGGGATGCTGAAAAACAACAGGAAGTTACTAGCTACGATCTTGGGATTTCAAATCCAATCACGAACATTGCTTTTAACGAGCATGACGATAGAATAGCTTTAGGGGATATGTCCGGTGTTATTAGAGTTCTGGACGCTAATGCTAATTTATCTGTACTGTATACAGAAGTGGGACATACAGCAAGAATTACAGACCTCGTTTTTAGTAAAGATGATAAGTACATGGCATCATCGGGCTTAGACGGAACAGTTCGTTTATTTTTAACGCAAGATTATGATTTAGCACCTATTGTTTTGAATGATCATTTAGATTGGGTTTGGACGGTTGCTTTTTCTGACGATGGCAAGACGATTTATTCGGGAAGTATGAATAACATAATCCAAAAATTTCCGACCGATACGGATCAGTTGGCTGATTTAATGTGTCCGGTATTGAAAAGAAACATGACCAAAGCAGAGTGGGAAAAATACGTAGCTCCAGACATCCCGTACGAAAAAACTTGTGAAAAATAAGGATGAAAAACAAAATTACATATTGCTTTTTGCTGCTTGTATTCGTGTCTTTTCAGATGTATTCTCAAGAGAACAACTGTGAAACCATTCTCAAAGATTCCGAGCAATTGTATGAGGAAGGATTACTGGAAACCGTGCCAATACAATTGATTAAGTGTTTACCAGGCCTAACAAATGAAAGTAAAATCGCTGCCTATTCTTTATTGGTACATACCTATTTATACGAAGACAATAGACCCGAGGCTAAATTCTATATGAAGAAATTGTTGACGCTCAAACCGGAATACCAACCAACGCCGCTGGATAAAAAAGAATTTATTGACCTATTAAACGAATACAATAATGATCCACGACTTACTTTATCGGCTTTTGTAGGGAGCAACTTAAGTTCGATAGAAGTGCTTAACGTATTTGGTGTGCACGACATTAATAATGAACAATTTATGCCGAACTATACGCAACGAATAGCATTGGATTTTGGAGCTGCAGCAGATGTTAATTTATTTCATAATGCTTATTTGTCAGGCGAGTTTGAATACACGCAGTTGGCTTTCGATTATAACTCAGAGCTTTATGATTTTTCTAAGTTGCGTTTTACAGAGAGTCAAGACCACATTATGGCGAGGGTAAATCTCGTTTACTATTTAGGCGCAACGATGAATCGATTAAGACCTTCGTTTAAAATTGGTGGTAGCTGTGGATGGCTGATTGATTCAGACAGCGAATTCCAGCGTGAATATTTGGATTTATCGCAAGGAATTGTTTCTGGTTCAGAAGAAAACGTAGGCAATACAAAAAACGCTTTAAATTATTGGGCCAATTTTTCTGGTGGTGTCAATTATAGAATAGGAAAACATCATGTATTTGTTGACGTTCGTTACAACATGGCATTGAATAATATGATAAACAATTCAAAACGATTTGATAACGAAACGGTTATTCACAAGTATTACTTTTTAGATGACGACTATAAATTAAATTATTTCAGTGTGCTAGCAGGTTTTAAATACTCTTTTTACACGCCAAAAAATAAAGCGGACAAGCGCAATAAAAGAAAATGAAGAAAACTCATTTAATACTACTTTGGTTGGCTTTTTTACCATTTGTTGGTTGTAAACAAGCCCCGTTAGAATCGAAACAGTTGGATACATTTATTAAGTTTTATGGTACATCCGATTTAGAAATAGGCTATGACTTAAAAACTACCAATGATGGTGGCTATATATTAGCAGGAACCCAAACTACTGCTTCTGGTTCTGATATTTTTGTTGTTAAAACAGATCGTTTCGGTAATCAGGAATGGACGAAGAACATTGGAGGAGCAGAGAATGAATCAGCTTCAGCTATTGTCATTGATGCCGAAGGTAATTATGTTGTAGCAGGATATCAGGATTTGGGTAGTGGCAATAAAAACGTTTATGTAGTCAAGTTCTCAGAATCAGGTGTCATTTGGGAAAAGTCATTTGGTGGCTCCAACAAAGAGGAAGCTTACGACATCGTTTTAACCAACGATGGTGGTTACGCTATTTCGGGTTGTGCCATGGACGCTACGGGTGATTTGAATGCTTTGCTCATAAAAATAGATGGGATGGGTAATGAAAGTTGGACAAAAGATTTCGGGGCTACTGGAACAGATTGGTCTACGAGTTTAATCCAAAAGGCAGATGGTGGATTTGTTTTGGGATGTACAACAAATAGTTACGGTGGTGCAGGTTTAAGCAATGCCAATTTTATGTTGGTGGAAACCAATGCAATAGGAGACGAAGTCGACCGGGCAACTTTCGGTTCAACATTAGATAATTTGAATCTGCACATTGCTATTGATCCGGCGAACAATCGCTACGTGGTAGCAGGAACCAATGTGAATACCAGCTTAACCTCTTCTCAGATATACTACGCTACGTTTAACCAAGCCAATCTGCACAGTGCGGTATCTTCGGCAATTATTTCGGATGGTACTTTTGATAGCTGTACCGACCTGGTAGTAGATGTCGAAAACAATTTATTAATTACAGGTAACAGAGACCTTGCACCTGCAGGATCTGCGGAACGACAATTTTCTACACTCTTTGTGGCGATAGCTGGAAATGAAATCACCGAAGAAACGGTAGGTTCCAATGATGCTTCCAATCAAACCGGACATTCCATCGTTGAGACCTTGGATGGACGCGTGGCCATTGTTGGTTCTAATGACGAGGTGAGCCTGAGTGGAATGATGACATTAATTAAATTGAGTAAAACCGGACAACTTAACCAATGAAAACAACGTCTACTTTAATATCTCTTTTAATCCGCTTTATGAATTTACGTTTGCCTTCTGCAACAAGAACTATTCCGGCTTTTTTGTTCTATCTGGTTGTTTCTTTGTTTTCACTCAATTCGGCGCAAGCCACTCATGTTCCAGGGGGATACATTACGTATAATTGCCTCAGTGCCAATACGTATGAGGTTACGGCGGTACTAATTAGAGATTGTAGTGGATTAGCCATTGTCCCGGCCTCTGGGTTGGACATAAGTTTGTCCAATGATTGTGCATTAACAAATACAACTTATAATTTCAATTTTTCTTATTCCGAAGAAATAACTCCGTTATGCCCAACAGCTAACAGCAATTGTGGTGCGGGTGTGATATCGGGATATGAAAAATATGTGTACATAGACACAATAACCTTGCCCGGTGCTTGCGATTCGTGGAGATTGTATCATTCTTCCTGTTGCATGAATACCACTGATAATCTTTCTACGGCGCTTTTTTATTATTTTGAGACCGTAATAAATAGTACAACGGAACCTTGTAATCGATCTGCAGTGCCCCTGAATCCGGGGGCTCCGGTATATATAGCAGGAGAGCAGGTATTGCACGATTTTAATTTTGTTGATCCTGATGGAGATTCACTGTCGTATAGTATGGTCGCGGCAAGGTCAAATGCAACAACGAATTATGTATATACTGGACCATATACCTCAAGTGTTCCATTGAATTCTTTGCTGTTAAATGCGGAGTCAGGAAAAATCTATTTTGAACAAAACCTTACTGGGATTTTCGTAGTCACTATGAAAGTTGATGAATGGAAAAACGGAAATTTGGTAGGCTCTGTTTATTACCAAACCCAAATAACCCTCGTTCCGGGAACTGTATCAAATTTAGCTCCTGAAAATGTGGGGATATCTAATGTTTCCGGTGCGACACAGGTCACCTCTACAACTCTTTCCACCTGTCAAGACTCAGATGTTTCTTTTGACATTACATTTGATGACTTTAATCTTGGAGATGTTCTTTCGGTTACCAGCAATGTGGCATCGCTAATTCCGGGAGCAACCGTTGCAACTTCAGGTACAAACCCGATTACAGCAACAATTTCTTTTGATGCAAGTGCTGCAACACCGGGTTACTACAATATTGCAATAGAATGCAGGGACGACTTCTGTGATTACTACAAGTCTACAACAGCTGTAATTGGCCTTACGGTTTATCCAAGTATCAGCATATCTGCAACAAAAGTTGATATTGGATGTAATGGTGCTGATGACGGAACTTTTAGTGCTGCGACTGCAGGCGGAACAGCAAACTTCAACTATTATTTGAATGGATTTCTGAAACACTACAATACATCCTCAGTTGCTTATATAGATTCCCTTTTGACTCCAGGATCCTATCAAGTGTCTGTTGTAGACATGAATGGCTGTTCTGATTTTTACAACTTTATCATTAATGAACCGAACATAATTACCTCAGAGGTGCTTTCAAAAACGGATTTAACTTGCGCTGGGGGAAGTGATGGTGAATTTACTGTGGATATTTCCGGAGGAACAACCTATTGTGTGACAGGTCCGACAAGTGACATCTTTATGAATGTTGATAGTATTCATTTAGCAGGAGAGACTAAAACAATTCTTTACGACCCGGTTTGCCCAGCAATCACCAATTTTGATGACCAAACAGATTTGGTAGCAGATGTTGTTGCAAACAACTCTTATTCCTTAACAGTTCAGTTTGGTTTTTGTCAAAATAACTATGGCAGTGTAGCTCAAGTTTGGGCAGATTGGAATTCAGATGGTGTTTATGCACCTTCAGAGACGATTGGTACTTGGGCTGGAATTCCGCCGCACGACACTACTTATAATTTTACGGTTCCGGCTGGTGCATGTAACGGGAAAACCCGTATTCGTGTGATGCAGCAACTTCAATATTGGTATTATTGGCCCATTTGGGCATTCCCTACACTTCCTTTAGATCCATGTTCTGTTTTTAATTATGGTTCTGTTACTGATATCTCTATAGATATTTCTGGTGGTAATTGTGCATTATCTGGTGGATTATGGGCAGCAGGTGGTGCTCCTGGCTACACCTTAAGTATTGATGGGGGAGTTACATTGGATTCAAACAATGCTGGTTTTAGTGGTTTGGAAAGTGGAGTGTATACGATCCGTATTTTCGACCAAAATGATTGCGAAGCTTTCTCAACTGCGGTGTTAGAAGAACCTACACAGCACATCGCTCAAATTGATTCATCTTTTGATATCTCTTGCTTTGGAGCGGCAGATGGTCGGATTTATGCAAGTGGCTACAAATTCAGACCAGACGTGTGTGAACCGGTTTATCAAACTGCGTCTTGCACATATAATGACATGATTGACAGTGTTAATTTTAGATTAGGTGCGTCAAGCGTTTTTCAGAACTCAACACTTTGTGCAACGTCAGGAGATAATTACAGTGATTTTCGAACGGATACCATACCAATAACTCCCGGAATAACCTATAATGTAGATGTAGGAGTGGGGCCTTATGGTCAGGACATCGTCATTTATGTGGATTTGAATAATGATGGAGACTTCGATGACGTAGACGAATTTTATCCTTTAGGTGTAGCTCCTGCAAATGGAACGACAACTGCTACACTCACTTTACCTGCTTATGCCAGGGGTTATTCAACCTTAAGGGTGATGGCACTGTATAAAGGTCCGACTCAGAGTTCTCAGCATTACCCGCTAACTAAAGACGATGCCTGCGGGTTCTTAGACGGTGATGCGTATGATGGTGGAGAATTTGAGGACTACACGGTATATATGGGCAACCCCTACCAATATTCACTGAATGGTGGAGCATTTCAGACTTCGAGTGCGTTTACTGGCATAGGCTCGGGTCCATACACAATTGATGTTCGGGATCATTATGGATGCTTAGAATCTATTTCAGGCAGCATCAGTGAGCCATTAGAACTTTTAAGTACGATTGCTGGTATCAATCACGAGTCTTGTGAAACTTTCAATGATGGAAGAATATTGGCTGGTGCTATGGGAGGTACAGCCATTTCTGGATCAAACCCATATTTGTATGAAGTGATTGGACCAACACCAATGGGGCCTCAAACAAGTAATGTTTTTGAAGATTTAAGTCCCGGGGCATATATGCTCATCGTTACTGATGCTAACAGCTGTATTTCAAATACGGCTTTTAACATAAATGTGGGTAATGTCGCCCCTTCTCCTTTTAGTACAAATCTCGACGCCAGTTATTACAACAATCATCCTGATATTGGACTTTATGCGACTTCATCTCCGATACCGACCACTACCATTGGGTATACGTTTGCGGGTGATGGAATTTGGTCGGATACGCTGCATCCAAGTGCTTTAGCTGACGGAACTTATGAAGCGATATATAATTATTACGACGGGACCTGTCTCTTTAGTGATACGGCTTCTTTTTCTATTTTGGCCCCGGTACAAAATATTGTAATTCCAGGAAAGGTAACCCCAACAGTTGCAAATCCATGGGTCTTTTGTTCGGGTGATGCAGGGAGTTATACCATTAAAGGATTACCGCTATCGAAATACGGTGCGAATTTCTTGGATACCTCTTATGTTTTGTCAACGCGAATTGCTCCGCCAGCTTCTGTTTCTGGTCCATTTGTAGATACGGCTTCAGCTGTATTAGTTAATTTAGATACACTGGCAGCGGGAAGCTATCCAATACGTTTTTATAGTTATGTTCCAGTCTTCAGTGTCGATTCAGTCATAGGAACTTCTACATTCGTAGGATGGGATTCTGTGTTAACAGAACAAAACTTCATTATCAGACAAATAAATCCCGGTACTATTTTAGGCTTAGAAGAAGACTATTGTGAAGAGAATCCTTCAAGTATATTGTCTGTTACCAATCAAAGCGTATTCCCACCAGTTCCTACGGGTTTCGCTTGGGGCAATACCAATGGTGGTTTTACTGGACCGAGTGTAGGAGTAGACCCAACATTCTATCCGGATTCAATTGGTTCAGGAGATACAACGGTGGTTACATACTACGTCACGGATAATCAAATGTATTGTTCGGCATCGACTTCTTTTTATGTTAATTATCATCCGAAACCGTCTATTTCTTTTACAGGAATTAATGACACGGTTTGTTCCTACTTTTCAGATACTGTTTTAAGTTCTCCATCCAATGGTGTTTTTTCTAATGGAATAGGATTAGTTAGTAATGTTGGAGTGGATGCCGGTAGCGCTGTATTTGATGTAAATGGTGGGAGTAATTCTGCGCATTGGACCACCAATCTAGATTATTCATGGGAGTATTTCCCAAGTTGTACCGTTGATAGTTCGATGACCATAACGGTCATGCCTGATGCAGCTACTTCGTTTACTGTAGTTGATTTTATGGGCGATACGGTAGGTCTAATTGATCCGCTTGAAATTTGCCACAACGATTCGGTTACTTACTTTGCGAATTCACTCGGTATACCTGTTTCCAACGGTTTTTTCCCTTGGGATCTTACTACTATTGGTCAGGCACCATTGATTGGCTCCAACACGTCATCTGTTGCTGAGATAACCGGGTACCCATTTGAATACACTTATGATGATGGGTTTAATCAATGTCCGTATTACGATACGTTGGATGTTGAGGTCTATCCGCTGCCTACCGTAGCTATTATAGGATTGAATGCTCAATATTGCAGTGATGAAGATTCTTCTGCACTCACTTTACTTCCAAACAGTAATGGAATTCTTACTTTTTTCAATGGTGGCATCATTGATACGGTTTCTGCAGCTCCGCCTTTTTTAAATCCGGGTATGTTTACTGTAGATACAACCTTCTTTGTTAATTATCACTACACGGATAGCTTATCCGGTTGCGTGAACGATTATTTGTCTGCGGTAAATGTAAATGCTGGCCCCATACCACTTACTTCCAATATAGAGCCATCTTATTTTAGTAATCATCCAGATGTTGGTATTTATCCGATTGCATCGCCAATTCCGGATTTTTCTGTTGACTATTCTTTTGCAGGCGACGGAGTATGGTTGGACTCATTGCATCCAGCCGCGTTGACACCAGGAATGTATGATGTAATATATAATTACATTGATGGTTTTTGTCAGTTTTCGGATACCAGTTCGTTCACAATCAATCCATCTATTGAAAACATAATTATTCCAAGTAAAACGGTTCCTGCTGATCCTTGGATATTTTGTAAAGGAGATTTAAATATGTACGAAATTAAGGGTATTCCGTTGTCTAGATACGGTGGGAATTTCGTGAATTCTTCCTATTTAACAGCGGCCTATATTCCTCCTGCTTTGAATTTGACAGGTCCATTTGAAGATACATTAATAGCCACTTTGAGCAACATCGATGGTTTGGCTGCGGGCCAGTACCCGATAGAATTTTACAGCTATATTCCGGTTTATTCGGTCGATACAGCTGCTGGTAATTCGTCATTCGTTGAATGGGATTCTGTATTGGTTATTAAGAATTTTACTATTCGTCAACTTGTGCCGGGTAGTATTTTAGGCCTTGAAGTAGATTATTGCGAAGGGGAGCTTGCAGGATTACTTTCGGTTAGTGGTCAAGGTGCCTTTCCGCCGGTATCAACGGTTTCGGAATGGACACACACAAATGGTGGATTTAGTCCATCTCCAAGTGCTAGTGACCCCATATTTGCTCCGACATCAATTGGCTTAGGCGATTCTACGCAAGTAATATATACGATTAGCGATGACGAAGGATATTGTAGTGCTTCTACCCAACAAATGGTCTATTATCATCCTGAACCGGTAATTAGTTTTTCTGGAATTACAGATACGGTATGCTCTTATTTTTCAGATACAGTCTTTTGTTCTCCATCTATAGGTGTTTTTTCAAATGGAATTGGATTGGTTAGTAATGTTGGTTTCAATGTTGGTAGCGCTGTTTTTGAAGTCACAAGTGGTGCTAGTGCGACACATTGGACGACGAATCTAGACTATTCATATGAATATTTTTCTGGCTGTACAGTAGACAGTTCAATGCTCATAACGGTAATGCCGGATGCTACTCCTTCTTTTACCGTTGTCGACTTTATTGGAGATACTGTGACCTCCATTAGTCCTTTAGAAATGTGTCACAATGATTCTGTTACCTATTTTGCAAGTTCATTGGGTGCAGCGGTCATTAATGGATACTTCCCTTGGGATCTTTCTACGGTTGGTCAAGCGCCATTGATTGGTGCGAATACATCCTCGGTAGCGGAAATTACGGGGTATCCATTTGAGTATGTCTTTGACGATGGGTTTAATCAATGTCCGTATTACGACACACTTGATGTCGAAGTTTTTCCTTTGCCAACAATTGCAATTCTTGGTTTGAACACCAAATATTGCAGTGATGATGATTCTGTGAATTTGACGTTATTACCCAATAATAATGGAATATTAACGCTGAGTCACGATGGACTAATAGATACATTATCGAGTATTGCTCCATTGCTTGATCCAGCCATATTTACGAGTGACACGGCGTTTTTCATGAATTATCACTATACAGATAGTTTGTCTGGATGTTCCAATGATTATTTAGCGCCGATAAACATCTTTGAGGCGCCTACAGCAGATTATTACATTATCGATAGCTGTGCGATGAATCCGACTACATTTATCAGCACTTCTCTGGGCAATGCGACTTCTTTTATTTGGGACTTAGATGATGGTGGGTTAGCAAGTGGTGATACAGTAATTTATACTTATGCAGAACCAGGTATTCAAGTGATTGAACTAACGGCAAGCTCAAATAATTGTTCGAATACTTTTGTAGACAGTGTGAATATTGGCAATACACCTCTGCCAGATTTTACGTATGCATATGGTTGTTATGACCAATATGGAATTCATACCAATGCACCAGCCTTATTTTACGATGCATCTAGTACAAACAGTGGTCCGGCCATAGGTCAGTGGTTCTGGGACTT
>JABJPZ010000031.1 GCA_018663635.1 Crocinitomicaceae bacterium | reverse complement strand
TTTGTTATTTCTGGTTTGGGTCTGGATAATCAGGTCTTTTCTGAAACCGGTCATTTTTTACTAGAGAGATAGTTTGAAGGATTTTATAACAGCCTGAAATAAATGAATCAAATGAAACTTACAGCTGTTTCCGCCAACAATATTCAGCATGATCATTTACTATACCTGCTGCTTGTAAATAAGCATAAATGGTTGTTGAACCTATAAATTTAAATCCTCTTTTTTTTAGGTCTAAACTTACTTTGTCAGATAACGACGATGATGCTACGTAATCAGCTTTGTTATGGATAATATTGCGAATCGGTTGGCCATTAACGTAACTCCAGATGTAGTTGTCAAAGCTCCCAAATTCATTTTGAATTTCTTTGAATGGTTTTACATTGTGAATGACTGCTTCAATTTTTTTTCGATTTCTAATAATTCCTTTGAATTGAAGCATATTAAGAACATTTTCTTCATTGAAATTTTTTATTTCATCCAGATTCCAGTTAGCAAATGCTTTACGATACCCTTCCATTCGAATAAGTATAGTATACCAACTTAAACCTGCTTGAGCCGCTTCCAGAGCAAGATATTCAAAGTGTTTATTGTCATCATGAATAGGAATACCCCAGCCATCATCGTGATATTTCATATAAATTTCGTCCTTCAGACACCATTCGCATCGCTTCTTCTTCATATTAAAATTTGAAATTAAAACCAATGAATTGATCCCAATCGATTCTTGATTTACCAATAGCTATTTCAAGGCTGAATTGTTGTGAAAGTTCAAAGGATAGACCAGAATAAATACTCCAGATAAATGATGTTTGATTACCAGAAAAAATATTACGAATCAACATGGTTTTTGCTCGTCCTTCAAAAAAAGGTCTGAACTTACTTTTCAATGGTTGAAATCGGTAATAAATACCTCCTGTCGGATAGGATTGCATGGCGTCTCTGTACACCCCAATTTCGACACCTGCTTGATGATAGTCTTGAAACCAATAACCTACTCGAATATTTTCATTGGTTAAATATTTTGGAACTCGAATACCGAGTTTATGAATATTTAGTCCAGCCGTCCACTTTTTTTCTTGGCTAAAAGCCGTTAAGGTAAAAAGGACTACAATTAGAAAAAAGATATTTTTCACGATTTTTTAAATTGATAGGACAGTGTCCCGATATTAATTATTTCTTTTTGCAACTTGTGATTTTTTAAATCAAGTATTTCAAATAAATCAAATCCGAAAGGATTGTCTTGAATGTAATATACATGAACTACAGAGTCTTTATTTATTAATGAGAAAGTTGGTTTTTCAGAATCAGAATTAGAAGAATAATTTGTTACTCCTTTCCAACCGATTACATTTCCATTAGCTTCTAATGTTATTTGGGCATCCGTATTTAAATGATGAACACGGTATTTACCTGCAAAAAAATATTTATAAATAACTCTTGCTGAATCAATGGACACGTATTTTTTTGAATTGTAATCGTTTATACAAATCAAGCTGTCTTTCGTGATAAATTTAATAGAATCAATCCCGCAAAATGGAACTTCTAGTAGTGAAACTTGATAGTGCGAATCAGCATGTTGAAGCTCAAATGTATCAGCACCTAAAGGATCATTGATTAAGAGCATAGGTTTTCCTCTTTTTTGGAATGTTTTTATGGAATTCCATTCAGAATTGTAATTCAGATCGCCATCCATTAAAACTTTTAAACTTTTTTCATTTACCCAGAATCCTTCATGAAAATTGTCTAAAGAGTTTCGAATACTACCTAACGAATTAGGAGTTGAAATGATAGTAGGAATTTCATGCTGTCGTTCAGTGCTGCATGAAATAAGTAGAGCTAATAAAATAGTCAATTGGACGATTCTTATCATTTAAAGTGGATAAACTCACTACAATTTATAACTTCAAAATAAGAATAACAATTGACGTGAATAACTTGCTATTAACTCCAATAGAATATCTCAAAGGAGTCGGACCGAAAAGGGCCGACACTCTTAAGCACGAAGCGGGTATATATACCTATTGGGACTTAATAAACTTTTTTCCATTTCGATATATAGATAGGTCAAAATTTGTTTGCATTAATACTGTTGCAGATACTGATAATTCAGTTCAGATTAATGGACGAATTAAATCAATTCAAGAAGTAGGAGCGAAACGGGCTAAGAGATTAGTTGCAATCATTGAGGATAGCACTGGAAAAATTGAGCTAGTGTGGTTTAAAGGAATAAAATGGGTAAAACCAACTTTGCAAATTGGTGCGAAATACATTGTGTTTGGAAAGCCAACCAAATTTGGTCGAAAATACAACATTGCGCATCCCGATATCGAAAAAATAGAATCGAATAAACCATTAGTTGGAGGTTTGCAACCGGTATATCATTCGGGAGATAAACTGAGTAATAAGGGGCTCAATAGCAAAGGAATAGAAAATATTATAAAAAATCTGTTGCCCCAAATTGAAGGATTAATACAAGAAAATTTATCGCCGAAATTATTGTCTAAATTTAATTTGATTTCCAGAGAAAAAGCACTTGCACAAATTCATAAACCTCTGGACTTTTATGAGGTTAGAAGTGCTCAGATGAGGCTTAAATTCGAGGAGTTGTTTTTTTTGCAACTCCTGCTTGTAAAACAAAAACAAATAGCTCAACGAAAGTCGCGCGGCCATGTATTTAAAGTGGTTGGAGATTTGTTCAACTCGTTTTATAATGAGCATTTGCCATTTGAATTAACAGGCGCCCAAAAAAAAGTATTAAAAGAGATTAGAGTTGATTTGCGTTCTGGAATTCAAATGAATCGTCTCCTTCAAGGAGACGTAGGTTCAGGAAAGACACTAGTAGCATTTTTTACACTCTTGATGGCGATTGATAATGGCTTTCAAACGGCATTAATGGCACCAACAGAAATATTGGCTAAACAGCATTTTCAAACCATCAAAGAATTTGTTGAAAAGTTACCTATAGAAGTTTCTTTACTTACCGGAAGTACCAAGGTAGCTGAAAGACGATTAATTCATGAGCAGCTCGAAAGTGGAAAGCTTCATGTGCTTATTGTACACATGCACTTTTAGAGGATAAAGTAAAGTTTAAAAATTTAGGATTATCAGTTATTGATGAACAGCATCGGTTTGGTGTTGCGCAAAGAGCTAAGCTATGGAAGAAAAATAAAATACCTCCACATATTCTTGTGATGACTGCGACTCCTATCCCAAGGACGCTAGCAATGACGTTTTATGGAGACCTTGATGTTACGGTTATTGATGAATTGCCACCGGGTAGAAAACAAGTCGTAACACAGCATCGATTTGATTCAGCTCGTCTTGCGGTTTTTGGATTCATAGAACAGGAAATAAAAAAGGGAGGGCAAGTTTATATTGTTTATCCATTGATTCAAGAATCTGAGAAACTTGATTACAAAGATTTGATGGACGGATACGAAAGTATTACCAGAAGATTTCCAAAACCAGCGTATCAAGTTAGCATAGTACATGGTAAAATGAAGCCCGCCGATAAAGAGATGGAAATGCAGCGATTTGTATCAGGCATAAGTCAAATTATGGTCGCTACTACGGTTATAGAGGTTGGCGTAAATATACCAAACGCGTCCATTATGGTTATTGAGAGTGCAGAAAAGTTTGGATTGTCTCAGCTTCATCAATTGCGCGGCAGAGTGGGCCGTGGAGCTGATCAATCCTATTGTATTTTAATGACGAGCTATAAACTTACTGAGGATGCCAAAAAACGTTTGGATACCATGGTTCGAACTAACGATGGTTTTGAAATTGCAGAAGTTGATCTTAAACTACGTGGACCTGGTGATATTATGGGAACCCAACAAAGTGGGTTACTCGATTTGAAAATTGCTGATTTAGCAAAAGACGGCCAACTATTGCAGTATGCAAGAAATGCGGCGTTAGATTTGGTTTCAGAAGATCCAGGGTTAAAGAATCCAGAAAATAGGAACATTCGGCAAGAGCTGGTTAACATTGTACAGAATAGACCTAATTGGAGCCGCATTAGCTGAGCTAAGATTAAATTTTTGAATTCATGTGGAAAATGTAACTTTAGCCGAATAATTATTTCTTAAACAAAATGGCGACAACCGCAGATATTAAAAATGGCCTTTGTATTAATTACAATGGGAAATTAGTAACGATTGTAGAATTCCAACACGTAAAACCCGGTAAGGGGCCTGCATTTGTTCGGACAAAATTGAAAAATATAGAAACTGGTAAAGTAGTAGATAATACTTTTTCGTCGGGTCATAAAATTGAAGTCGTTAGAATTGAGAATCGTTCTTATCAATATCTTTATGCGGAAGCAGAGGGGTTTCATTTTATGAATCAGGAGAGTTACGACCAAGTTTTTATTGAGAAACACATGGTAGAAAAATCTGAATTTTTAAAAGAAGGTGATGTCTGTACCATTATTTACCATGCAGAAGAAGAAGCTCCTTTAGTTGTTGAGCTTCCTCAATTTATTGAGGTTGAGATTACCTATACGGAACCAGGATTAAAAGGAGATACTGCAACCAACGCAACAAAACCAGCAACTATTGAAACCGGTGCAGAAATAAGGGTTCCACTTTTCATTAGTGAAGGAGATCGAATAAAAGTGGATACGAAAAGTGGCACTTATGTTGAACGATTGAAAAATTGATATGGGAGGTGTAGTACAAGGAATACAGCACTTAGGAATCGGTGTAGATAACCATGAAATTGCTTGGAAGTGGTACCGTAAATTTTTCGGCATGAATGTGCCTTTCTTTAATGCAGAGGCATTAGCACCGCTAATGACCATCTATACAAAAGGGGAAGTAATCAATAAGCGTGCTGCAATGGTAATGAACCTAAAAGGTGGTTGTGCGATGGAAATTGTGCAACCAACCAGTTTTCAAGCAACCAATGCTGATATTTCATTCGAGTTAGGTGATTTGGGTATTTTTATAGGCACTTTCAAAACGCCTGATCTGAATTTGGCAAAGAAGCATTTTATAAGTAATGGCCAAGAACTGGTATTTGAAGGAAGCACACCTGAAAATAGGGATACCTTTTACGTGAAAGATCCTAATGGATTGCTGTTACAAGTTTTAGAATCGGAGGAGTGGTTTACTTCTTACAAACACCCAATGGGTGGCAATATAGGTTGCACCATAGGTTGTTCAAACATAGCAGCATCAAGAAAGTTATACTCAAACATACTGGGATATGACAAAGTTATTTATGACGAGACTGGTGTATTTGAGGACTGGAAAGGTTTACCAGGCGGATCTAAAACATTTAGAAGAGTACTTCTGGGACGATCCAACCCCTGCAAAGGCGGTTTTAACAAACTTAGCGGGCAAACTCAAATAGAATTAATTCAAGATTTGTCGGACCGAAAGAAAAATAAAATCTATGGAAATAGAATGTGGGGAGATATTGGATTTGTTCATCTTGGATTTGATGTGCGAAACATGAAAGCACTTGGAGAAACGTTGGCGGAAGCAGGATTCGGTTTTACATGCGACACGAATGAAGTATTGAGTATGGGGGAGTCAACTAAAGTACATTGCACCTATATAGAGGATCCCGACGGAACATTAATTGAATTAATAGAAGTTTATAAAATCCCTATTCTGGAAAAGTTGGGGATTTATTTAAATGTGGAGAAGCGAAGTCCGGAAAAACCGTTACCAGACACGATGCTGAAAGCTTTAAAGTTTATGAGAATTAAAGACTAGGGTGGGTACTTAGTAATTGAGTCATGTTGGTTTTTGTTTTTTAATTACTTTATGAAAGGTTTTTGGAGCAAACCTTTTCAATTTTGCTGCATTAATTTCTCGACCACCAGGAAATACTTCTAATTTATTTTTTCTCATTGCACTAAGGATCTTTTCCGCACATTCTTCAGGGGAAATGCCATTCGCTTGATTCTGATCATGATCCCCGTGTACAGTTCCATCTGATTTTAATGCGTTTTGAGATATTTGTGTATTCACATAACCTGGGTAGGCTAAAAGTACTTTGATATTGTTTTTTTCTTCTTCTAATCTAAGAGATTCGAAAAACCCCTGAAGCGCATGCTTGCTGGCAGCGTAGGCCGAACGTTGAAAAAAACCGAATTTGCCGGATAGACTACTGATAGTAATGATGTATGCTTCCTTTTGGGTGTGCATAAAAGGTAAAACGGCTTTTGTCAAACCAACGTGACCAAAATAGTTAACTTCCATAATGGCTCGGTCAATATCTATGGGTGTTTCTGAAGCGAGTGATCGCTGGCTAATTCCGCCATTGTTAACCAATACATCAATGTCGTTGTATCTATCAATTACCTGTTTGGTAGCCATTACAAATTGTTCCGGTTTTGTCAGGTCCAAAGGAAGTACAAAAGATTTTTCTGGATTTGGTAATGTTTTCTGTGTCTTTTCCAGCGTTTCTTTTTTTCTGGCAGAAAGAATCACTACAGAACCACGTTCATTAAATAATTTTGCGACTGCCAATCCTATTCCGGATGAAGCACCTGTAATCCATACTATTTTATTCTCAAGATTCTTCATGTTCGTAGAGTCCGTTGGCTTTTATTGCTGAAGTAGTTATTCCTTTTATGAATGCAGAACTGAATCCATGGTGTTCCATTTGGTTTAAACCTGCAATTGTGCATCCTTTTGGTGAAGTTACTTTATCTATTTCATCTTCTGGGTGTGTATTATTGGCTAGTAACAATCCCGCCGCTCCTTTTGCGGTTTGAGCAGCCATTTTCAAGGCTTCCGTAGCATGAAACTCTATTTCAGTTCCTCCTTGTGAAGCAGCTCGGATTGCCCGTAAAAAAAAGGCAATTCCACAAGCGCATAAAGCAGTAGCTGAAGTCATTTGAGTTTCGTTTATTACCATCGTGATTCCAACGGTGTCAAAAAGTTCTCGCACATCGGTTATTTTATCTGAGCTTCTTGTAAGTGCGGAAATACATGTCATTGATTCACCTATGGAAATAGCCGTATTGGGCATGGCCCTTACAACGTGTATCTGCTTTCCTATGAGGTCAATGATATTTTTAATAGAAACTCCGGAAACAGCTGAAACAAGGACATGTGATTCAGTTAAAACGTCTTTTATTTCCTCAATGACTTCACTAATTTGCTGCGGTAAAACGGCAAGAACAACGACATTCGAATTAGAAACAGCTAGTCTATTGTTATCGGTGATTAAAAAACCATTCGAACCTAATTTTTGCAATTTTTGAGGCCTTCTCCTGGTTATAATGATTTCTTTTTCCTTGTATTTACTTGATTGAGCCAGGCCCTGAGCCAGGGCTACGCCAATATTACCACCACCAATAATGGCAATTTTTGCAGAAGTTAGATTTGGTACATCCAAATTAATGGATTGTTGAGATTCGTTCATGTTGCAAAGGTATACAGTTACCTATTGAAATAATAAAATTTGTTTTACCGATATTAAGATTAATTATTATCCTTAATAAGCTCCAAAAATACTGGGCCATATTTAATTAGTTTCGCATCACCTACTCCTGAAATGTCAGCCATTTGATTTAAAGTTATTGGTTTGCTGGATGCCATCTGAGTTAATGTTGCGTCATTAAATACGATATAAGGCGGAACTCCCTGTTTCCTCGCAATTTCTGCTCGTTTTAATCTTAAAACATCAAAAAGGGTTGAATCTACTTCTTTATTGAATTCAACTTTTGCCTTTGTTTTATTTCTGGTTGACCTCAAGGCTTTTTCTGGGGGAACCGTTACGTTAATCTCTTTTTCGCCAAAGAGAACCTTGTTTCCAGCATTGGTAATTTTCAGGCTTAAGTATTCGTCGTAGGCAATTTCAATGAGACCTAAATTAATGAGCTGAGCGATGTAATGTTGCCATTCGTATTCAGAATATGCTGCACCGACACCGTGTGTTTTTAAATGATGAAATCCACGATTCGTAACATCATGGGACTCAGCACCTCTTAAAATTTTTATAAGTAAGGTTGTCGCAACCCGTTCTTTGGTTCTTTTTATTCCGGAAAGAGCCATTTGGGCAATCCTTGTTCCATCAACAAAGTCTGGAGGATGCATACAGATATCACAATTGCCACAATCTTGCTCATGATTCTCATTAAAATAGTTAAGTAATACCTTCCGACGGCAAGAGGTAGCTTCAGCAAACTGGAGCATGCGCTGGAGCTTTTTGGTTCCAACAATAGGTTTTTCGCTGCCTTTTATAAAGTTGCCTTGCATAACAACATCCTTAAGCGTATAGTACAAAAGAACTTGTGCGGGCATTCCATCTCTACCTGCACGCCCAATTTCCTGATAATAACTTTCGATGTTTTTAGGTAAGTTATTGTGGATAATCCATCGTACATTAGATTTATCTATACCCATGCCAAATGCAATGGTAGCGCATATTATCTGTGTTTCATCGTGGATGAATCGTTGTTGTGCACTTGCCCTGTCTTGCGCTTTCAAACCTGCGTGGTATGTGTTGGCGCGATAGCCTTCTTTATTTAATATTACAGTCCACTCGTCTGCTTCTTTTCGGGAAAAGCAATAAATAATTCCAGCACTTTCATTTTGCTTTTCAATGAATTCCAGCACCTGTTTAATCTTCTCTTTTTTCTTGATGTTTCCTTTTACAATTAATTCAAGATTAGGCCGATCAAAAGAGGAAATAAATAGTTGATCGGTTTGTAAATGGAGCTGTTTGATGATGTCTTTTCTAGTAACTACATCAGCAGTAGCCGTCAATGCAATACAAGGGACATCGGGTAGAGCTAGTCTAGCCACACCTAATTGAGAATATTCGGGTCTGAAGTCATGGCCCCAAGTAGAGACACAATGTGCCTCATCAATTGCCAATAATGAAATACGGACGTCATCTAGCCACGAATCAAGAGCCGGAAGAAAAGTTTCAGGAGCCATGTAAAGCAATTTTAAATGTCCATTTAAACATTGCTGAATGAGTTTATTCTTTTGATCTGAAGAAAGGGTGCTGTTGTAGAATGCCGCTTCAATTCCATTTTCATTGAGCGTTTCAACTTGGTCTTGCATCAGAGAAATAAGTGGTGAAATTACCACGGTAAGATTTGGAAGAATCAGAGCAGGCACTTGAAAACAAATAGATTTTCCTCCGCCTGTGGGCATTACTACAAATGTGTCTTTTCCAGCTAACACCGCACTAATTGCATCTTGTTGCAATGGCCGAAAGGTATCGTACCCAAAAGAGGATTTTAATATTTCAAGACTTTCTAAAGACAAGGTTGAAAATTAACAAGAATATGTTCGGTTTGCTCAATTGTGGGTAACTAAAGTTTTTTTAAAGAGCACCTAGCAAAAAGTAAACCCTTATTGTAATTAGCAATATTAAAAAAGGCCCTTCAAAATTTCTTCGTCAGCAATATTTGGAAGAGTGACCTTAAGATCGGGAGTTCTTTCCATTTCTCTTTTAATTGCAAACATTGCTTCTTCGTTTCTCGCCCAACTTCTTCTTGCGATTCCGTTGTTTACGTCCCAATGTAGCATCATCTTAAGTCTTCGGTCAGCTTCTGGAGACCCGTCTAACAGCATTCCGAAACCTCCATTAATGACCTCACCCCAGCCTACGCCACCACCATTATGGAGTGAAATCCAGGTAGCTCCTCTAAAGCTATCACCTACAAAGTTCTGTACAGCCATGTCAGCTGTGAACTGAGAACCGTCGTAAATATTCGAAGTTTCTCTATAAGGTGAATCGGTTCCAGATACATCGTGATGATCTCTTCCTAACACAACTGGTCCGATTTCACCGGCTGCAATTGCATTGTTAAAGGCTCCGGCAATTTTTGCTCTTCCTTCTGCATCGGCATAAAGGATTCTAGCTTGCGAACCAACCACTAGTTTGTTGGCTTTAGCTCCTTGAATCCATTGAATGTTATCAGCCATCTGTTGCTGAATTTCAACAGGAGAATTAGATCGAATTTCTTCTAGAATTTCGCAAGCGATTCTATCTGTTGTTTCCAAATCAGATTCTTTTCCCGAAGCACAAACCCATCTAAATGGACCAAAACCGAAGTCGAAACACATTGGCCCCATGATGTCTTGAACATAAGAAGGGTATTTAAATGCAATGCCATCGCTAGCCATTACATCTCCTCCAGCTCGAGAAGCTTCTAATAAGAAAGCGTTTCCGTAATCGAAAAAGTAAGTTCCTTTAGCTGTATGTTTGTTTACAGCCGCGGCATGTCTTCTAAGAGATTCTTGAACCTTATCCTTGAATAGTCCAGGTTGGCTAGCCATCATTTCATTAGACTCTTCGTATGTCAATCCAACAGGGTAGTAACCGCCTGCCCAAGGGTTATGCAGTGATGTTTGATCAGATCCGAGATCTACATAAATATTTTCTTCGTCGAATTTCTCCCACACTTCTACGACGTTACCATCGTATGCGATTGAAACAACTTCTTTTGATTCTTGTGCTTTTCTAACTCTTGCGCACAGCTCATTTAAGTCGTTAAATACTTCGTCAACCCAACCTTGTTCGTGCCTCTTGTACGTAGCATCAGAATTTACTTCTCCACAAATAGTGATGCATCCTGCAATGTTTCCGGCTTTCGGTTGAGCTCCACTCATTCCGCCAAGACCGGAGGTCAGGAATATTTTACCGGCTAACCCTTCGCCGTTTTTAGAAACTTTTCGTCCTCCATTTAAAACAGTAATCGTAGTTCCATGAACAATTCCTTGTGGTCCAATATACATGTATGAACCAGCGGTCATTTGTCCGTACTGGGTAACTCCCAACGCATTGAACTTCTCCCAATCATCTTGGGATGAATAGTTAGGAATCATCATTCCATTGGTAACAACCACTCTTGGTGCCTCTTTATGAGAGGGGAATAAACCGTGCGGATGACCAGAATACATAACAAGCGTTTGCTCATCGGTCATCTCTGCCAAGTACTTCATCGTAAGTCTGAATTGAGCCCAATTAGAAAATACTCCACCATTTCCACCGTAAGTGATCAACTCATGGGGATGTTGTGCAATGGCATAATCCAAGTTGTTCTGAATCATCAGCATGATGGCCTTTGCTTGCTCACTTTTCCCTGGATACTCTTCTATTGGACGGGCATACATTTTGTAGTCTGGACGATATCTAAGCATATAGATTCTTCCATACTCTTTTAGCTCTTGGGCAAATTCTGGCGCAAGTTCTGCATGTTGATATTGCGGGAAATACCTCAATGCATTCTTAAGCGCTAATTTCTTTTCCGTGTCAGAAAGAATGTCTTTTCGTTTTGGCGCATGACTTACGGTGGTGTCGTATTCTTTCTTTGCTGGAATAGTCGATGGTATTCCTTCTAAAATTGCGTCATGAAATGTTGTTGAAGTTGCTGTGCTCATCTCTGTCAATATTCTAAGAAAACAAAGCTAGCGAATTGGTGTGATAAACAGGACTAATGTTGTACAAGAAGTTTTTGTGAACTCATAATCTCATTCGTCATTACATGAACAAAACGCCGTTCAATAACGATACGGTCAAGTTCTTTTACTTCATCGGTTCGCCGGTTACTTTTCCCGTATGCTTGTCATAACCATAGGGGCAGTGTCTACATCCACTTTTACAACAATGCCCTCTCTTGAGATGGTATTTCTCTGTAAAGACGATAAAGCCCTCATCGCTTAAATAGAAGTCCTCCTCTTTGAGGTCCTTCCTTTTTGAAAACCCACTCATGTCATCACTCATCGTGACAAAAGTAATAAGAGATTGTTATCCTTTGCCCGTTGAACGGACAAACTCTTTTATATTTTTACAACTTGTTCAACGAAAACACCCCAATAGAGAAAATAGCGCACCCTGACCTCGATAATTGCGGGGTAGAGCTTTGGCTAAAAAGAGATGACCTCATTCATCCTGAGGTTTCAGGTAATAAATGGCGAAAACTGAAGTATTATGTGGAAAAGGCTCAGGGAAGAGCGGGATTAGTGACTTTCGGAGGTGCATATTCTAATCACATTGCTGCAACGGCTTCGGTTGGCAAATTGATGGGAATAAATACAATTGGAATCATACGTGGAGATGAATTGCACCCAAAATCAAATAAGACACTCAAAAAAGCGGCAGCAGAAGGAATGCGGCTTTTATTTGTCTCTCGCGAAGAATATAGGTTTAAACATCAGTTGGCTTATCATAAACAGATAAAAGAAGAATATGGAGATGTCGTAATCGTTCCAGAAGGTGGAGCGGGTTATGAAGGTCTTATTGGTGCTACAGAAATTATTAAGGGTCATGATGATTTTGATGTTTTTTCGGTCTCCTGTGGAACGGGAACAACGTTAACGGGGATTCTGTTGGCCTTGAAATCGCATCAACATGTTTTGGGTTTTTCTGCTTTAAAAGGTGGATTCATGCAAGACGAAATTAATCTACTGATTAATCAATATTTTTTGGATTCTCAGATTTACAAAGATTATGAAAATGAGTGTTCAATTTTAGAATCCTATCATTTTGGAGGATATGCTAAGGTAAATCAAGAATTAGTTGAATTTATGAGGTCTTTTTATCAATATACAGGCGTTAAGCTAGACCCTATTTATTCAGGTAAAATGATATTTGGTTTATTGAATCAACTTAAATCGAATAAATTTTTTTTTGGTAAAAAAATCTTAGCTATTCATACGGGTGGAATGCAAGGTTTAATAGGAGTTGAAGAAAAATTAGGCTTCTCAATATTTTAATTTTTAAGTACGAAATCTTCAACTTATTAACATTTAACGAAACAATTGTTGATAACCTCACGTAAGTTGTGTTCTCGATTGAGAATTATGAAAGTAAACAAACAAATACCCGTCATTACGCTCCTCCTTCTCCTTGCAATGGGTGTTTGTGCTCAGCCATCTGAAAGAAGAATAAGTAAAGAACAGTATATTTCAAATTGGAAAGAAGAGGCCATTTATCAGATGCATCAAAACGGTATTCCAGCGAGTATCACCTTGGCCCAAGGAATATTAGAGAGTGCCTATGGTAATTCTGAATTAGCCAAGTATGGAAATAATCACTTTGGTATTAAATGTCATGTATGGGATGGTCCTACAATGTTCAAAGATGATGACCACACGGATGATTGCTTTAGAGTTTATGCTTCGGCGTCAGAATCGTTTAAAGATCATTCAGAATTTTTAACCAAGCGAGGTAGGTATGCCTTTTTGTTTGAACTTAAATCGACGGATTACAAAGGATGGGCGAGGGGTCTAAAAAAAGCAGGTTACGCGACTAATCCCAGATATGCTCACCTGTTAATTGATTTAATTGAAGAGCATCATTTGTATATTTATGACAAGGTAAAGGGGCTACCTACTAACAAGCCGGCTTTATTGGCTATTGCAAGAGAAATAAAACGGGAGCCAAATAGGCATCGTGTTGGGGTTCATGAAAATAAGATTAAATACATAGTCGTGTCAACAGGAGATACGTTTTGGAAGATTGCCAAAGAGTTTGACATGGGCTTGTGGCAATTGTATAAATACAATGACCTTGGGAAAAATGACATTCTCCAATCTGGTGATATTGTATTTCTACAACCGAAACGAAGAAGAGGAAAATCTAAAAAATACCGAATTAAAAATGGTGATACGTTGAGAAGTGTTTCACAAGATTATGGAATAAAGTTAAAAGCACTCCGTAAAAAAAATCATTTAGAGTACGGCTCAGAGCTGAAGGTGGGGACCTTTCTGAGCCTCAAATGACAGGCGTTAAGCTTGTTGTTGTTTTTGTTTACAAAAGACTGGCCTCTCGTTAATTCGAGGGGCTTTTCTTTTTCAAATTGATTAGATTTAGTTCGATTATTCTGGATATTTATCTCAATAACTGAGCAACTACTTTTTTTCCGGAAATAAAAACCAGATCTATTTTACCGTCTTTGTTCATGTCAGAAATAGCCGGTTTATAACTAGATTTTTTTGGAAATTCAGATAGTAACTCACCAACATCGTTGAAAACACTTAGCTCACCATTTTCTATCAAATAGAAATAGTCCTTTTGTCCAAAAAATAAGTGTTTTAAAGTGGTGGTAAATTTCGTGTTAAATTGTAAGTATTTCACCAATGACATATCTGGCCCCAGCACTTCAAGAGACGACTCATTGGAAATTAAGTAATCGGTATAGCCGTCGTTTTCTAAATCAATGGTAGAATATTTTATTACGCTATCTGAAGTATCGGTCTTGATTTTTTTAGAGGATCCGTCAAACAATTGTTCTACCAAAGAACCAGTACTATCCACATAAAGGCATTTCGTTGTACCGATGCTCCTTCCTTTAACAATTTGTCTATTTGATAATGCAGTTGCAGGGATTTTAGTTTTGATTGGAAATCGTTGTTTCCCTCTTCTGTCTAAAGCATATAATTGACCACTACTATCATGAAAACAGATGAAGTCTTTATTGGCAATTACAAAATGTTGTATTGGAGATTCAATTTGGCTCGAGGACTTTTGGAATTCCCAACCTTTAACTAAGTTTCCCGCTTTATCAAAATTATAAACATGCCCAGATTTTGTTGCAATTAATATTCTGTAATCATGATTGTTTTGATAATCAAATACACTTAAGCTATTAGAAGCAAAGGATGGTAAATTAACGGGGAATCCACGTACGTTCTGACCGTTAATATCTAATAAATAAATTTTGTTTTTTGTGTTGAATAGCATTTGAAATTTCCCATTCCCATAGACATCAATTTGTTTAATTTCTCCAATGATACTGTCATCTATTTGTTTCTTCCATTTAACTTGACCGGCAGAACTGATTAAATAAATGGTGTTTTTAGCATCTTGTACAAGAACCTCTTCTGTTCCGGTTCTGTGGTTTTTCAATAACTGTGGATTTCTAGTTAAGATTGTATCTAACTCCACTTGCCATAGCTCATTATTAGCCAATAGATGATTGTTCCCTGAATTGCAGCTAACACTTAAATTGTGATAAACGAGCTCATTTTCATTCCCCGAAATTTGCCAACCCAATCTATTAAATCCCTTATATGCTGTTGCATTTTCGTTAATGGCTTTGATTACTGAAGGATGCATAAACCTAAAAAGACCATTGTCGTCAAAAGGTAAATTGCAGTAATACATGAAATTTGATTTTTCACTGAATTTGTCTTTGAAAAAATCAGTGAAACCTGCATCTTCCGTAATAACCTGATTGGTTTGGAATGCATTAATTATTCGCTTACTGGACAATATTGATTTTGTAAAATAAACAAAACCTTCAATCGAAAAACTATAGTTTAATGAGCCATAGCGCTCCTTCAATAATAAGGAGGGTTTAAAATCCGGATTTAGCTGAAAAATGGTTATTCCGTTGTAAGAAATGTCAGCGGAGTCATGAACTGAATAGTCGTGTATTTTGCTTACCGGATCAACACTTCCATTGGTTCTGCAAATAATGGCTACTTCTTGATTTTGGGTTAGAAAAGATGCAAATTGGTTGTCCATCCAACTGGCTACATGACTGGGTATGTCTTTGTCTAATAAACTATTCATCAAATGAATATCATTTAATGTGTTTTTGCTCATGTGTATTTCATTTAAAAAGGTCGAATAGCTCTGGAATCCCCACCATTTAAAAGAAGAAACGTAATTTGGAATACCTTGTAAGCATGCATTGTAAATAGGTTCTGAATTAGCCATTGATTTGAAATACGAACTACTATCTACGGAAGTAAAACCACAGAGGTTAAAAGCGTTTGAGCTTGATTGGAAGTCTAGCTCAGTCCAGTTACCGATATTGGCTTGATCGAGTAACCATTCGCTGGATAATTTACTTGTATTGTTGTTTGCTAATTTGACTAACAAATTAGGTTGGAGTAATATTTTAACGCGCTGATTCTTTGATGCCGTTTTATAAACTTTTTTGAAAGCGTCCGTAAATTGATTAGGCTTTTTACTTTTTAATATAGCACTTTGAATGATGGGTAGTGAAGATGAAAAATGAAGTATTTCGTTAGTATAAGCACAATAATACTTTTGATCATTTTGCTCCCAAATTTTAATTTCAATTCCTTCGTATTGACTTGTGTTATTTTCCTTAAAATGGAGTAAAACTAATAGTTCATTCCATGCACTTGCTAATGATTGATTGGAAAAATTACTACTGAAAAGGCAATCGGCCCTAGCTTCTGTCTGACTGAAAAAACCAACGCAAACAGGAGTGCTATTTAAACGACTTTCCAGGTTTGGAAAAAGGGCTAGACTATCAACAAATTGATTTAGAAAGTCATCTAATTCACTAAAATTTGCGTCATTTTTTAAAGCTTGCCATGGTATATTTGTTTCAGAAAAATGATGCCAAAATGCAGTTAGCTCATTAATTTCTAAAATAAGATTCGCCGTTGAAGGAATTGTTTTTAGTGGATGAACCGTGGCTATTGAGTCTCTATTGAATCTTTCATAACTCCAATAGAAGGCAAAGCCAAATGCTGTAATTAAGATTACGAAGAGTACTTTTTTCATCTGTTCAAAGTTATCCTAACTTATCAGCAGAACTCATGAAATACCGGCAATGTATAAACAGAATTTTGTGAATTGATTAAAAGCCTGTTGTTATTTAGCGAGGCAGAAGCTGAAAGGTTTTTCTATGATAGTGTGTCGGACCATTGGCTCGGATACTATCCCGATGTATCTTCGTTGGATAGCCTTTATTTTTGTTCCAATGATAACCAGGATACTCTAAAGCTAATTGACACATGAAATCATCCCTAAATGTTTTGGCTAAAATGGATGCTGCAGCTATGGATTTGATTTTCCCGTCTCCTTTAACTATGCATTGATGTGGTATGGCATGATTTTTAAATCGATTGCCATCAATAAGGAGTAATTCAGGAGTAGTTTTTAAAGCATCCACAGCTAAATGCATTGCTAAAAAGGAAGCATTTAGTATGTTAATTTCATCAATTTTGAGGTGGTCAACAAAGCTGACTTCCCAGGCAATTGCTTCATTCATAATAATTGGTCGCAATAATTGCCGCTGTTTTTCTGCTAATTTTTTTGAGTCATTAAGTAATGGGTGATTAAAATCGTGTGGAAGAATAACGGCTGCGGCAGTAACTGGTCCTGCAAGACAGCCTCGCCCGGCCTCGTCACAACCAGCTTCTATTTTATCGCTATTAAGATATGGAAGGAGCATCTGTAACCGTGTTTTGGATAACTTCCCAAGTTCGTTCAGCAGACTTATCCCAACTAAATTTATCTGCCTGTTTAAGCCCCTTTTTAATTAGTTCGTCGCGCAATTCCTTTTTCGAGTAGATATTGACCATTGCATTCGTAATTTCAGCGGTATTAAAGGGGTCAATTAATAAAGCTGCATTTCCGGCAATTTCAGGAATTGCAGTACAATTAGATGTGATTACAGGAGTGCCACTCCTCATTGCTTCAATTATAGGCATTCCAAAACCTTCAAAATAAGAAACATAAGTCAAGCATACGGCACCACCCATCAATAGAACCATATCTTTTTGTACAAGTCTTTCTGTGAAAACAATATCGGAATTGCTACTGCATTGTTGAAATGCTTTTTCCATTTCATTAGTCCAATCGTATCTGTTACCGGCTAAAACCAACTTAATGGTAGATTGCGTTGTTTTTTTATATAAATCGAAAGCCGAGATTAAGCGACTGATATTTTTTCTTGGATGCAAAGAACCAACATGCAGGAAATAGGCTGCACCATCGGTAAATTTTTCTCTGATATCCTCTTTTTCTTTTTGAGAAAGAGGTCGATAATCCGTATTTACACCGTTGTAAATAACAGTTATCTTTTTTGGATCAACTTTATATTTTTCAATAATGTCCGTTTTCGAAAATTCCGAAACGGTTATAATGTGGCTTGCCTTTTTTGAAAATAAGGGAAATTGTACTCGATAGTATTTGGAATTTACTCGACTTAAATCGCCTGGATAATGCTCAAAGTTTAAATCATGAAAAGTGGCTATTTGCTTAACTTTAGTGGTTAAGCTAAGATATCCATCTGGTGAATAAAACAGATCGATACCGTATTTTTTTAAAGCTTTTTTAAGGGACAGATTGAACCAAATTTTGAAAAGAACAGGATGTCGAGCCTGCGGTCGAAGCACAATAGGGGTCACGTTTTTTGAGAATACAAATGAAGAGTCAAATGGTCTATCAAAAAAGAAAAAATATTGGTGCTCTGGGTGGTTGACAGTTACGCGTTTAAGCACTTCGTATTGATGCCAACCGATTCCATCCAGTTTGTCTTTGATTAATAGTCTAGTATTTACACCTATTCTCAATATCTCAATCTTAAGTTGTGAATTTATAATATTTTAGCCTGTAAATGGTTTAACTAGCTAAATGCAACGAAAATTTATTTTAAACCTGGTCCTTCTCTTGCTACTAAATTTTTTAGTCAAGCCATTCTATATTATTGGAATTGACGCAGAGATATTGGATCGAGTGGGGGAGAGCGCATATGGTAATTACTTTGCTATACTAGCATTTACCATTTTATTCAATATTATTTTAGATCTAGGCATTGTCAACTTTAACATTAGAAATCTGGCGAGGCATTCTCAATTAATAAAAAAGCAATTTTCGGGAATTTTCACCTTAAGACTTTTGCTCATTTTACCTTACACTGCTTGTTGTTTTCTTGGGGCCTACTTCCTAGACTATGACTTAACAGGAATTCTTCCCTGGTTAATCTTTAATCAAATTATTATTGCATTCATTCTTTACTTTAGGTCTGTACTGAATGGAATGTTACTGTTTGCAAAAGACAGTTTTATTTCAGTTCTGGATAGGATATTATTGATTATTACTTGTTCCATTTTATTGTGGGGTGGAGTAACTGAGCAAGAATTTCAAATAGAGTGGTTTGTTTACACGCAGACCATTTGTTATGGTATTAGTGCTTTAATTGCATTTTTATTTATCCTTCCTAATGTGAAGAGTTTAAAGCTCAAATTCAATATTCCATTCGCTCTGGTTATTTTAAGAAAAAGTTTGCCATTCGCCTTATTAATCATTTTAATGACATTTTATAACCGGTCGGATAGCGTTATGTTAGAAAAAATGATGGATGATAATGGAGAAGAAGCTGGAAGATATGCTCAAGGCTTTAGGTTGTTCGAGGCACTTAATATGGTAATATTTATGTTCGCGAGTCTGCTTTTACCGATTTTTTCAAAGATGCTTAAACGCAAGGAAGACATTCGTAATATTTTCTTTATGGCCGTAAGAATGCTATTTGCAGGAGGATTGATTGTAGGCGTTTCATCCTATTTTTATAGAGCTCATTTGTTGGATTTTAGGTATGAGGGAACTTCATTAGTTGCAGATAATGCGTTTGGTATGCTTATGCTAAGTTTTTTTGTGATCAGTTCTACCTTTCTATTCAGCACTTTGCTTACTGCTGCTGGAAAACTAAAGGCTTTAAATCTAACTTCAGCAGCGGGATTAATTTTAAATATTGGATTAAACTTTTTATTAATTCCCGAATATGGAGCATATGGTGCGGCTATTGCAAGTGTTTCAACTCAAGGGCTAGCCGGAATTGCTCAAGTGATTATCGTCAAGAAGCATTTTCAATTCCGAATTTCTCCTGGTGTTTTATTTAAAATTCTAGTATTAACTGGTATCGCATTTACACTGGGATTTATTCTTTTAGCTTACGTCGAATTACCTTGGAGCTATGAATACATACTTATGACAAGTGTGTTGTTATTCAGCTGTTTAGTAACTGGTATGCTTAATCCAATTCAAATGATTGAAATGGTGAGGACTAAAGACAATAAATTGTAGAAATTAGTGTTATTGCAATTTGCTACATTTGCCACATTAATTTATATAAACTATGTCTGAGCAGAATCCATATAATTTTGAGTCTTTTGATTTAATATCTGTAATCTGGAAATGGAAAGTGCATTTAATGATTGTATTTGTTTTGGCTGCAGTTATATCAAGTATAGTTTCTCTGACGATGAAAGAAGAGTATCTATCAAGTGTAACTATTTATCCTGCAAAATCGAATACGATTAATTTTGATGTTCGGTCACACCCGAGTCAATCTTCAACACAATTTGGTGAAGAAGAGGAATCAGAACAAGCGATTCAGATTTTGGGATCTGCAGAGATTAGAAGCAGAATAATAGAAAAATACAGCCTAGATTCAGTTTATGAAATTAAAGAATCTTCTCCCACACGGATGAATGATCTCTTTGAGAAATACAAAAGGCATGTTTCAGCAGTAAGAACAAGGTTTGGTTCAGTATTAATAAAGGTGTACGACGAGGATCCAAATAGAGCTAAAAACATGGCAAATGATTTGTCGAAGCTCTTGGATTCCACTAAGAACAGAATGATTCGGGATCGGGCTAGATATGAGTATGAAATCACAAAAAACAAAAAGGAAGCGGTTGAAAAAGAGGTGGAGCTAATCGTAGACACATTAAAAGTGCTCAATGAAATGGGCGTAGGAAGTGGTCAGATTAGGGCCTCATTAATGGAAGCATTAGCGAATGCAACGGATAAAATTACGAGAGAAGAAATTCGGAAGAAAATTGCCATGAATGATAGATTTGGTAGTACACTAGCTTCCTTTAGCCATGAGCTTAAATTAAAACACCAAAGACTTGCAGACGTAGAGGAAGTATTTGAACAAGCAGAGGCCAATGCCAATTTGAATTACACACATAAATTCGTTGTGGAAGAAGCTTATGCATCAGATAGAAAAGCTCGTCCGGTTAGGTGGATAATCGTTTCGGTTTCCACTTTGGTCTCCATTGTTCTTGGTCTTATTTTAATACTACTCTTTGAAAAAATAAAAACGATAAGGCAGTCCTAATGATAGTCGGAAAGTATCAGTTGATATTTTTTTATTTTGTAGTGTTGTCTTTCAGCGCATTATCCACCGCATGGTTTTTTGACTTTCCTTTTTTGATTCTATTGCCTTTAGTTTTAGCAACTATTTATTTTGTCATATTTCATTTAGATTACGTTTTTGAATTCATTGTCTTTTGTACACCATTATCTATCAATTTTGAAAATTTAGGCGATTACGGAAACATAGGTTTTTATTTGCCAACTGAGCCCTTATTACTATGTATCACAGGTCTTATTATTATAAGAACTTTGGTGAAAAACAGGTTGCCTGTAAGTCTGCTGTCTCACCCCGTCAGCATGGCGCTATTATTTTATCTTTCTTGGACATTTATTACTTGTTTAACAAGCTCTGATATTATTGTTTCTTTAAAGTTCTTTGTATCTAAATTATGGTTCATCTTACCTGTTTTTTATTTTGGGCTAATTTATTTTCAAAACACCAAGAAAATTAAAAGGTTTGTCTGGATTTATATTGCTTCTCTTTCAATCATTGTCTTATATACGCTTATAAGACACGGTTTAAATAACTTCGGAGAAGACCAAGGGCATTGGGTAATGACACCTTTTTTTAAAGATCATACTTCTTATGGTGCTGTTCTAGCTTTAGTATTTCCAGTAATATGTGGGCTTTTCAAATTGGCTAAAGATGGAGTTGAAAGGAGTCTATTAGGATTATTAATTGCCCTTTTTTCTATAGGTATATTTTTTTCCTACACAAGGGCCTCGTACTTGAGTCT